>CAZZYR010000124.1:0-6958 GCA_964658235.1 uncultured Acetobacteraceae bacterium
TTTGGGGTGAGCCGTATTGGTCACGGCGCCCATCTGGCGGAAGACCAGGACGCGGCGGCCGAACGCGCCTTGCGCCAAACCTTGGCACTCGATCCCGGCAACCCCATGGCGCTGGATCTCCTGGGTAACCTGCTCGCCGACGCCGGCGCGTTCGACGCCGCACGCGACTGTTTCGCTCGCGCCATCGCCGCCGCCCCCCTGATGGCCGGCGCCTATTACGATCTCGTCCGCTGCCGCCGCATCACGCCGGAGGACATGGACCTGCCCGCCCGCATGCGGGCGGCGCTGGCCACCCCCGGGCTGGACGCCGCCCAGCGCCTGCGTATCCACCTGGCCATCGGCAAGGCCGCCGACGACCTTGGCGATCACGCCGCCGCCATGGCCGCCTTCGACGCCGCGGACGCCGAACGCCGCCACACCGCCAGCTTCGACTCCGCCGCCTTCGGCCAGCAGATCGACCGCCTGATCGCCCGCGTCACGCCGGAACTGGTCGCCATGGCGCCCTCCCTCGGCAATCCGGACCCGCTCCCCATCCTCATCACCGGCCTGCCGCGCTCCGGCACCACGCTGGTCGAACAGATCGTCTCCAGCCACCCCGCCGTGTCAGCCGGCGGCGAGCTCGCCTTCTGGAACGATCGAGGCGCGGCCTGGCATCTTAGCGAGGCAGCGTTGGACCCGGGCTTCCTGGCCCAATCCGCCACGGACTACCTGGCCATGCTCCGCACCATCGGTCCGCGCGCCACGCGTGTCACGGACAAGATGCCCTTCAACATCCTTTGGGCCGGCCTGATCCACCTGGCTTTGCCCGGCGCCACCATCATCCACTGCCGCCGCGCGGACATCGATACCGCGCTCTCCATCCACCAAACCCACTTCAACCCGCATCTCGCCTTTCCCACCGGCGGCGCGGACCTGGTTGCCTACATCCGCGCCACCCGCCGCCTGGCGGACCACTGGCGCCGCGTCCTGCCGTCCGACCGCTTCATCGATGTGGAGTATGAGGCACTGACGGCGGCGCCTGAGCCGGAAATCCGCCGCCTCATCACCGCCACCGGCCTCGCCTGGGACGAGTCCTGCCTCACCCCGGAGCGCAACAACCGGGTTGTGAAGACACCGAGCAAATGGCAAGCGCGCCAGCCGATCTATCGCGATGCCGTAGCGCGCTGGCGGCGGTATGAGCCCTGGCTGGGGGAGTTGCGGGCATTGCTGAAGCAGCAATGAACGGGAAGACATCCCTGACAACAGTCTGACAACGTTAACCTTTCACCAAACTGTAACCTGATCGCATGAGATCGCGGGGCCCAAACCGCTCATTTTCCCGCCGTTAAGATTTTCGCGCACCTCGAAAGGGAGCACCCATCATGTCTCGTCGTCACCGCCTGCATCCGCTGGCAGGCTTGCTGGCCGCCGGCCTTGCCACACCCGGCATCGCCGCCGCCGCCTCGCAGCCCTTCCCCACTTATACCGCCGGCCTGCAGCCGAACGGCTCCTATGTGGTCTCCACCGGCCAGGTCATTACGCCGGCGGGCATCCAGGTCCCCCTGGGCATCCGCGTGCGCGCCAAGGCGGTTGCCGTGAACCCGGATCCGAAGCTGCACATGGCCGCGGTGCTCACCATGGGTGCGGACGCGCCCATCCTGGTGTTCAACACGATCACCGGCGAAGTCATGCAGAAATATCTGCCCTTCCAGGACAGCAGCGGCACCTATGGCGGCCTGTCCTTCTCCGCGGACGGCAAGTTCCTGATGTTCGGCCAGGACGACAGCTACGTCACCGTCGCCAGCGTCGGCCCCACCGGCCTGCTGACCGACTACGCGCACATCTCCGCCCCGCAGGACACCTCACTGATCAAGTGCTTCCCGAACAGCACCGTGGGCCCCTATGGCCGCCCCTGCGGCACCGTCTACACGTCGGGCACGTCCTATCCAGGGGCCACGGCCTTCGCGCGTGACGGCAAGACCGCCTACGCGCTGCTCAGCCAGAACGAAACGATGAGCAGCTTCGACCTGACCCAGTCGCCACCCGTGCTGGCCAAGACGGTGCGCGTCGGCAACGCGCCGAACACCATCCTGCTGGACGGCAATTTGGCGTTCGTCAGCAATGAAGGCGGTCGCGTCGCCACGAGGGCGGACACCGCGCTCTACTCCGCCGGCACGGAAATCGTGGCCGACCCGGTTAATGGCTCCGCCGTCACCGGCACCGTCTCCGTGGTCGATCTGGCCACGATGAAGGTGGCGGCCAACATCAACGTGGGCCTGCATCCCACCGGCATGGCGCAGTTCGGTCCCTACCTCTACGTGTCGAACACCTACAGCGATACCATTTCCGTGGTGGACAAGGTCAGCAAGCAGGTGGTCCGCACCATCAACCTCGGCCTGCCGATTGCCATTCCCAGCCACACCGATCGCGCTTATGGCGCAGCACCCACCGGGATGGCCATCGATCCGGCCACCGGGACCGCCTACGTCGCGCTCTACAACGCGAACGCCGTGGCCGTGGTCGATCTCAACGGCGGCACAAGCAAAGCGCTGCTGGGCATGATCCCGGTGGCCTTCGCGCCCGGCTCGGTGGCGTTCGATCGCGTCCACAAGCAGATCATCGTCGCCAATGACAAAGGCATCGGCACGCTCGGCTCCTTCGAGACCGATCACGGCGTGACTGGCTACAACACCCATCAGGACACCGGCACGGTCAGCATCGTGAAGCTGCCCACCGCCGACGAACTGGCGAAATACACGCGCCAAGTCCACCTCAACAACCACTGGGACCTGAAGGTTAACATCGAGTCCGCCAGCGGCGGTTCTTACGCCACGCCGCCGGTGGCCATCCCGGCCAAGATCGGTGATCCCTCGCTGATCAAGCACGTCTTCCTGATCATTCGCGAAAACCGCACGTACGATCAGATGCTGGGCGACGTGGCAGCCGGCAACGGCGACGCGCAACTGGCGGTGTTCGGCGGCAAGGACTCGCCGAACATGCACAACATCGTCACGCGGTTTCCGCTGCTGGACAATTTCTACGATCCCAGCCGCCAATCCGCCGACGGCCACCAGTGGATCGTCGAAGCCATGGCGCCGTACGCCGACGACATCCAGTCGCCCGACTGGGTCCGCAGCTATCCGGGCGGCGAGGCCGGCGACGCGATGGCCTACACCAAGAAGGGTTTCCTGTTCCAGGAAAGCGTGGCGGCCGGCCTGCCCACAAAGATCTATGGCGAATATGGGGAAAACGAGCTTTTCAACACCCCGCTCGGCCACCCCACCTGGTCGCAATACTACGCCGACGCGCTCGCCTTCGAGGCCGGCCAGGAAACCACGCTGAAGTATCAGAACGCCATTCAGATGTACGCCGAAGTCCCGGTGGTCAAACAGCATCTGGTGCCGAACTTCCCGATGTTCGACCTGAACATCCCTGACCAGTGGCGCGTCGATCTCTGGCAGCAGGATTTCAACGCGGATGTGGCCAACGGCACCGTTCCCTCGCTCAGCATCCTGTGGATCATGTGCGACCACACCGGCGGGCCGCCGACCTCCGACGCCGAACAGGCCGACAACGACCTGGCCGTGGGCCGCATGATCGACATCATCAGCCACAGCACCGTGTGGAAGAACTCCGCCATCTTCATCGAGGAAGACGACGCGCAGAACGGCGTGGACCACATCGATGGCCACCGCAGCCCGGGCTACATCGTCAGCCCCTATGCGGTGCAGGGCGGCCCGACCGACCACAGCTACTACACGCAGGTCAACATGACCCGCACCATCGAGCAGATCCTCGGCCTGCAGCCGCTCAACCAGTACGACCTGGTGGCGTCGCCCATGACCAGGGACTTCACCAACACGCCGAACTTCGCGCCCTTCACGCATCTGCCGGCCCAGGTGCCGTTGGATCAGGGTGTGACCACCAGCAGCGCGGCACTCAGCCCGATGGCAGCCGCCTGGCACGCCAAGAAGATCGAGATGTTCACCGGCAAGATGAACAAGCCCGACTCCGAGGACTCGGACACGCTGAACCACCTGAACTGGTATGAGGCCACGGGCTTCACCCGCGCCTATCCGGGTGAGAAGACCGTGCGTCCGCCGTCCGACTTCGCCAACCGCCTGGCACCGCTGCACGGCGACGACTGAACAGTAACGCAAGCAGTTCTTTTTTGGAAAAAAGAACCAAAAAACTTTTGTCCACGCTGTCGCGGACTTAATGGACAAAAGTTTTTTGCTTCTTTTTTTCAAAAAAGAAGGCCTTTCTGAAATTCCCGAGCAAACACCGGAGTGCGTCCCCCCCCATTCTCCACCGAAGTTGCGCAGCTAAGCTGGCACAAGGAGAATGAACCATGCTCGCCACCACCTTCCCTGACGACGCCGCCCGCCTGGCCGCCGTGCGCGCCCGGGATGCATCGGCGGACGGCCTCTTCTTCTACGCCGTGTCCACCACGGGCGTGTTCTGCCACCCATCCTGCGCCGCCCGCCCGGCCCTGCGCGAAAACATCAGCTTCCATCCCACCCGCGCCGCAGCCGAACGCGCCGGCTTCCGCCCCTGCAAGCGCTGCCGCCCGGACCTCGCGCCTCGGGCAGAACGTGAGGTAGCGACCGTCGCTGCCGCATGCCGCTTCATTGAGGCGGCCGAGGACGCGCCTTCGCTGGACGCCTTGGCCGCCCACGCCGGCCTCAGCCCGCATCATTTTCACCGCCTGTTCCGCCGCATCGCCGGCGTCACACCGAAGGCATACGCGGATGCGCACCGCCAATCCCGCGTGCAGGTCCAGCTTCGTGGCGGCGCCCCGGTCTCCACCGCCCTCTACGATGCCGGCTTCAATTCCTCCGGCCGCTTCTACGAAGCAGCACCCGCCATGCTGGGCATGGTCCCGTCGCGCTACCGGGACGGCGGCCAATACGAGGCCATCCATTACGCGGCTGGCCACTCCACTCTGGGCGCCGTGCTGGTGGCCGCCACGGACCGCGGCATCTGCGCCATCCTGCTGGGCGACGATGCGGCGGGACTGGAATCCGATCTGCGCGCCCGCTTCCCAAAGGCGCGGCTGGACGCGGCGGAGCCAGCCTTCGCCGCCCTCGTCTCCCAGGTGGTGTCACTCGTGGACCATCCGGAGCAGGCCGCGCCGCATCTGCCGCTGGATATCCGCGGCACCGCCTTCCAGCGCCGCGTGTGGGAGGTGCTCCGCTGCATTCCGCCTGGCGAGACGCGCTCCTACACCCAGGTGGCGGCCACGCTCGGCAACCCGCGCGCCGTTCGCGCCGTGGCCGGCGCCTGCGCGGCCAACGCGCTGGCCGTGGCCATCCCGTGCCATCGCGTGGTCTCGGCGACCGGTGCATTGGCGGGGTATCGGTGGGGCGTTGCGCGCAAGCGGGCGTTGCTGGCGCGGGAGCGCGCGTGAAAAGCGAAGGCAAGGCCTTCTTTTTTGAAAAAAAGAACTGCTTGCTTTCTTATTCGGCAAAGCACGGCGGCTGCTCCCCCATCCCCCGCCACCGCGTCGTCAACGAAACACGCGCCAACTCCGCCAAGGACCGCGCGCCGGTCTTGCGCATGATGGCCGCGCGGTGATGCTCCACCGTGCGCTGGCTCAGGCCAAGATCCACGGCAATGTTCTTGGTCATCTGGCCGGACAGGATCAAAGACAGAATCTGTTTCTGCCGGCGCGTCAGCGCGGCGCTCTCGCCCGTGGTGTTGCCGGACTCGCCGATGCACAACGCCATGTGGCGGCAGCGGTAACAGGAGTGGGCCAGCACGCTTTCAATGCTGGCCAGCAGGTCTCCGCATTTGACCGGCGCAGCCTGGTAGTCCGCGGCGCCGGATTTCATGGCGGCCACCGCCATGGCCACGCTGTCCTGCCCGCTGCGGCCGAATACCACCACGGGCAGGAACTGGCGCCGCGTCTTGATCCGCTCCAGCAACTGCAGGCCGCTGACGCTGCCACGCAAGTTCAGGTCCACCACCAGGCAGGCATCATGTTCCGGCTTGCAGGTGCGCAGAAAACTCTCCGCCGAACCGAAGGTCCGCACGGCAAGTCCGTGTGCCTCGAGAAAACGCCGCAGCCTCTCCTGAACGGCCTGCTCGTCCTCCACCACGAACACAACCGGGATATCCGGCTGGCTGGATGGGTGATCCGCGGCGGCGTTCGTCCTGCTCACGGGGTTTCGGCGCGGCGGCACAGGGTCGATGACACTCATCCGGATGCCTCGCTGTGCAATACGATGCTGGCGCACAATGCTGCCATGCCGGGCGGCCACCGGTCCAGCACGCCCGTAACGATAATGCCGCCGGATGCATGATCTCGCCGCCGCCGTGAGCGCGCTTGACTGGCCCCGGATCACCGCGGCGTTGCACGCCGGCGGCTGCGCCACCACCGGTCCATTGCTACCCCCGGCCCTGTGCGCGGATCTTGCCGCCGCATACGAAAACGCTGCCGTATTCCGCAGCCGCGTGGTGATGGCGCGGCACGGTTTTGGCCAGGGCGAATATCAATACTTCAAATATCCTCTCCCCGATCCCGTGCAGGTGCTCCGCGAAGCGCTCTATTCGCCGTTGGCCGCCATCGCCAACGTATGGGCCGCCGCGCTCGGCCACCCCGCCGGCTTTCCGCCGTCGCACGAGACCTTCCTTGCCACCTGCCACGCGCACGGCCAGATCCGCCCCACGCCGCTGCTGCTGCGCTACGGTCCTGGCGATTTCAATTGCCTGCATCAGGATCTTTACGGCGACCTGCATTTCCCCCTGCAGGTGGCGTTCCTGCTGAGCCGCCCCGGCGAGGATTTCACCGGCGGTGAATTCGTGCTGACCGAACAGCGCCCGCGCATGCAGTCACGCGTGGAGGTGGTAGAGTTGCAACAGGGCGAGGGCGTGATCTTCGCCGTCAACCAGCGGCCTGTGAAAGGAGGGCGCGGGATGTATCGCGTGGCGATGCGGCATGGGGTGAGCCGGGTGCGGACCGGAACGCGGCATACGT
>CAZZYR010000125.1:0-5025 GCA_964658235.1 uncultured Acetobacteraceae bacterium
CTCCGGATCGTTGCCATCCACCCATGCCGTGCGCGCGACCGCCAGCAGGGAGGTGATGCCGGCGCGCGATCTGGCGCGCGCCAGATGTACATCGTGCAGCAGCGCCCCGCCGCCGCCGGGCGCCTCGCGCACATACGTAATCAACTGCCGGATGATGCCCGTCTGGCCGATATAATTGAACGGCAGCAGCACGATGCGTGGCACCGCCGCGCCCGCGTCCTGCAGCCTGGCAAGACGCCGGAGAAGCTCGGGCACGATGCTGCCGGGATGATCCATATTCCATGGCAGCAGCACCGCGCCCGCCGGCGGCGCCGGGTCCAGCGTGGCGCGCACCACGCCCGCCGCCCACGCGCCGGAGCGGTAATCAGCCAGACACGTCAGGTCCAGGTCCGCGCCGGGGCGCTGCCGCGCCTGGCCGTCATCCGCCCGAAGATCCGCGCCGATCAGCTCCGCGGGCAACGTCACCGCAGGCAATGCGCCGCCCCCGGCCACGCCACGCGGCCGCAGCACGTCCGGACCCAGCGCGAACACCCGCCGCATCGCGGCCGGCAGCACGTTGCCGGTGGCAAACGGATGATGGCTCGCCGTCAGCGGCAACGGCCGCTCGCATTCCGCCAGCACCAGAGCGTTCGGGACACCCTTCAGGACGCGCGCCGACCGCACGCCGCCGAACCGCAGATGCACCGCCGACCGCGCATCGCCGCCGGCCCGGCCCAGGGCCGCCTCCAACCCCCTTGTTGCAGCAAAGATCTCCGGCACCGGCGCGAAGAACACCCGCCCCGCCATCGCCGGAGACCGGCCAAGCCGGGCGGCGACCGCCAGCAGCTGCGACTCGCTGCCCAGAAGCATTTGCGGCAGGCGCAGGCCCGCCACCGGCAAGATCGCCGCGGCATGGCGCCGCTGCGGGCCGGGGCAGCTCAGGATGATCGCGGACGCATCCTGCCAGTCGCCAAGTTCCCGCACGGCATGCCCCCTTTCCGTCGCCCCAGTATGGCAGCAAAGCCGCGCGCTGCGCCAAACCGCAGTGCCAAAGCGGCCCGGACCGGCAGGAACACGGGACAACCCGACGCCGCCGGTCTATGTACGCCAGGATCGAACATTTTAAGCGCGCAACCAACCTGGACGCCCCGCCCTGATAGACGCCCGAATCGATACATGTTCGCCGGACGGCGTCATCCAGGGCTGGGTGCGCGATGATTCCCGCCGCGCGCCCTGCCACGTCCATGTGCTGCTGGGCGGCGAAAAGATCGCCCAGGCCGTCGCCAACCGCTTCCGCGGGGACCTGCTCCGCGCCGGTTTCGGCCACGGCCATTACGGTTTCCATGCCCGGCTGTGCGCCCAGCCGCCCCCCGGCCCCACCGCCCTGCTGCTGCATCTGCCTCATCTGGGCGCCAGCGCCCCCATGCAGATCACCGTGCCGCCTTTGCACCCCGCCGGCCCGCGCCGGGTGGAGGAACTGCTGGTCGATGCCCCCGGTTGGACGGTGGCCGACGTGCTCGCCCGCCCCGACTGCCTGGACATGGACGCAGCCCACACTTGCCTGGGCGCCGAGCGCTTCATCGACGCGGTCTTCCGCTTCGTCTTCAAGCGCTGGCCCACCCGCGCGGAGACGCGCGTCAACACCGATGGCCTGCGCGCCGGCCGCATCACGCCGGCGGCACTCCTGATCGAATGTCTCGGGTCCCGGGAGCGCGGCGACATGGACCCCGGCATTGCCTCTCCTTTCGACCGCACGTTTCCATTCTCTTTCCGTATAGACTCGTCGAACCCGACCTGAACGAAGCCCTGGCTGAACGAAAGCAACCGATGACCCTCGCCGAAACTCTTGTCAGCGAATTGATGCTGGTCTCCGTGCTGGTGGCCGGCGACGGCGCGGACGCCCTCGCCGAATCGCTCACGCAAGCCGGCGCCGCAGCCGAGGTATTATCCGAGTCCGCCCCGCCGGCCGGCTTCGACCTCGCCATCCTGCTGACCTCGCCGGACGCGTCCCACAGCCAGCATACCCGCGCCCTGGTGGACGCGTTGTCCCGCGCCAGTGACCGTCTGCTCCTGGCCCCGTTGCCGCTCGGCCAGCCCGCTTCCGGCATCGCCCCCGCCCTCCCGGAACTGCCGCACTGGTTCGAACTGTTCGCCGAACTCGGCTACCAGCCGGTGGTGGAATTCGATGCCGGCTTCGTCTCCGCCGGCGCCTTTCTGGTCGATCGTGGCGCCACCGCGGCGGAGGGCGACCTGGCCGCCTTCACGGATCGCCTGCAGATGGGCACGGATGCCGCCGCCCAGCAGCGCGACGCCGTCCAGGACGCCGAGCGTTCCGTGCGCGCCGAACTCCTGGCCGTCCGGGCCGACCTGCTCGCCGCCGAGGCCGCCTTGCGCGCCGCGCAAACCGAGCTGGCCCGCAGCCAGGCCGACCTGGCTAAAGCGGAGTCGCGCGCCGCCGCGCTGGCCGCCGAGGCACAGCAGCACGCCGCCGCGCTGCATGAGATGGCGCAGCACAACGCCGGCTGGGACGCGCTACGCAACTGGGTGCGCCTGGACGTGCTGAGCCTGTCGCGCAACACGCGCGCAGTGCTTGCGCGGGACCTGCCTGCCCTGAACGCCCTGCGCGCGCCGGATCTGCCGCCGGTCAGCCTGCCGCCGGTGGAGAAATCAAACTGGCTCAGCCGCCTGTCCCGCCGCCCGATCAGGTCCGCCACCCACGCCGCCCTGGAAGACGCCGCACGCGTGCGCGTCAGCGAACAATTCGATGCCGCCTGGTATGTCGCTTCCCACCCGAGCGATTTCGCCGCCAGGCCGCTGGATCCCGCGTTGCATTACGTGCTGGTGGGCGGCCCGCGCGGTGCCGACCCCGGCCCCCATTTCGACACCGCATCCTATCTTGCCGCGCATCCTGACGCCGCGGGCTGCCCGCTGGCGCACGCCCTGCGCGCGCAAACGGCATAGCGGGCCTTGCGCCCTGCCGCCCATCGCCTGGCGATCCTGTTGCCGCTGACGACGTGCGTCGTTTCCGCCTGTGTTCCCACGGCCCGCAACCTGCCCGCCGCACCGCGCGAGGCTGCAGCCGCGCCCTATCTGGTCCAGGTCGGCGACGTGCTCGGCGTCCGGCTCTACACCGCCCCTGAACTGAACGAGGACATCACCGTCCGCCCGGACGGCCGCATCACCACCACATTGGCCCAGTCCGTCCAGGCCGCCGGCCGCTCCCCGGATGAAATCGCCACGGATCTGCGCGGCATTTACAACACCGAGCTGAAGGACCCGCGTCTGACCGTGGAGGTCAAAACCGCCTCCCCCGCCCGCATCTACGTCGCAGGCGAAGTCGTCGCCCCAGGCGAATTCTCCACCCTTGGCAACTCCCTCACCTTGTTGCAGGCCGTCGCCCGCGCAGGCGGCCTGCGCACTGCCGGCGACGAAAACCACGTCTTCATCGTGCGCCATCAGCCGGGCGGGAAACCCCTTGTCCTCGCAGCGGATTACCGCGCCGCGATGACCGGCACGGACCCCGCGGCGGACGTGCAACTGGCGCCTTTCGACGTGGTGTACGTGCCACGCAGCGGCATTGGGCAGGTCTACGTCTGGTTCAACCAGCACTTCCAACAGTTTGTGCCAGTCAACTGGGGCTTCAGCTACAACGTGAATCCTTTGCTGAACAGCCAAGGAAAGTAAGCCAGCAACGTTCACCACAAAGGCACGAGAAAGAAAAAACACGAAGAACACGAAGAAGAATCAAGATGCAAATAGAGCCGCCAAACCCGCTTTTCTTGGAAGACTCTCTTCCCTTGCAGCGCGAAGACATCGCGGCGCGCCATGTCATCTCTTCCGTCTTCCTTCTTCGTGCCCTTCGTGGTTTTTTCCTCTTCGTGCCTTCGTGGTGAACCCTTGCCTTGCCTAACCTCGCCTTCACTTGGGCGTCAGCGCCCTCAACTCCCCCGCCAACTGCCGCAAATTTGTCTCCCCCTTGCTCAGCACCCGATCCGCCCCCGCCAGCCGCCGCCGCTCGTCCGCGTCCAGATCACGCGCCGTCAACACCACCACCGGAATATCCGCGCAGCCAGGACGCAAGCGCAGCTCATGCAAAAACGCAAACCCGTCCATCATCGGCATCGTCAGATCAAGCAAAATCAATTGTGGCGTCGCCTTCGCCACCGCCTCCAGCGCCTGCGCGCCGTCGCCCGCCTCGCTCACCGCCCACCCGTCCCGCTCCAGCACATGGCGCAGCCGCTCGCGGGCGTCCGGATCGTCGTCCACCACCAAAATATCGCCCGCATCGCCACGGAAACGTTCCATCACCGCGCGCAACCTGTCCCACTGCACCGGCTTCAGCACCGTGTCCGCGGCCCCGAGGGACGCGCCAAGTCCAGGCTCGTTTACAAAAGTCACCATCACCACAGGGATTTTTGAAAGCTCCGCATCCGCCTTCAGCGCGCTCAGCACGGACCAGCCATCCATCGACGGCATCATCACATCCAGCAGGATCGCGCGCGGCTGCAGGCTGCGCGCCATCTCCATCCCGGACCGCCCATCTGTCGCGGCGCGCGCCTCGAAGCCCTCGCGCTCCAGGAAGCGGCCCAGCAGATCGCGCTGCGCCTCGTCATCATCGATCACCAAAACCAGATGCCGCGTGCCGTCCGGATGCGCCTCGGGGGCCATCTCCTCCGGCTGCTCTGCCAGCACGGCCGGCACCTGGATGGTGAAGGTCGAGCCTTGTCCAGGGATGCTGGCAACCGAAATATCTCCGCCCAGCAGCCGGCAAAACGCGCGCGTGATCGCCAGCCCCAGCCCGGTGCCGCCGAACCGACGCGTGGTGGACGCATCCGCTTGGCTGAATCTCTCAAACAGCCTGTCCTGCTGTTCCTGCGTCATCCCGATCCCGCTATCGGCCACGCTGAACATCATGTCGTCGCCTTCGCGTGATGCGCGGAGCACGATCCGGCCGCCTTCGGAAAACTTTGCCGCATTGCTCACCAGATTGAACAAGCACTGGCGCAATTTGACCTGGTCGGTGTGCATCGATCCCAGATCATCCGC
>CAZZYR010000125.1:5035-6901 GCA_964658235.1 uncultured Acetobacteraceae bacterium
TCGTGCCGAGATCGTCGTCGAGCGCGAGCGCGAGCGTGTTGTCCTTCTGGCGGACGAGCGCCTCCGCGGTGCCCGCCACGTCGCGCAGCAATCCCGCAACCTCGAACGTCTCGGCATACGTCGTCATCCGGTCCGCCTCGATCTTGGAAAGATCAAGCACATCGTTGATCAAGCTCAGCAGATGGCGCGCGTTGAACTTGATCTTTCCCACATCACCCAGCAGCGCCGCATCGCCGCGCTCCGTCAGATCCTCCTCGATCATCTCCGCATAGCCGATCACCGCGGAGAGCGGCGTGCGCAATTCATGACTCATGTTGGCCAGGAACTGGCTTTTCGCGCGGTTGGCCGCTTCGGCCGCCTCCTTGGCGGCATTCAGCTCCTCTTCCGCGCGACGACGCTCCGTAATATCTGTATGCGTGCCCACCCATTCGCGCACCACCTCCTCGTCCATGATCGCCACCGCGCGCACATCCATGCTGCGCCACGCCCCATCCGCGCGCCGCACCCGGTAATCCGCGGCATACATCCCTGTACTGGCCACGGCATTCCGCCAGCCGCGGATTGCCTCGTCGCGATCCTCCGGATGGATCGCATCCTGCCATCCCATGCCGCAGCTCTGATCGTTCGTCTGTCCCGTGAACATGTTCCAGCTCGCCTGCAGGCCGGTGAACGCGCCATCTGGCGTGGTGGTCCACACCATGGCAGCGCCGGTCTGAATCAGCGTGCGATACCGCTCCTCGCTGTCGCGCAGCCGGCGCTCCGCGCGCTTGCGCGTGGTGATGTCGCTCACCACCAGGCCCGCGCCTGCGCCTGCGCCCGCACCCGCACCCGCACCTGCACCCGCGTCACGTGCATCCGGCAGCGGGAAGAATCCGAACTCATACTCGTGGCGCACCGCATCCGCCCGCCCGCGCATCGCCACCTCCACGCCCGCAACCCCGCGCCCGGCCGCCAGCGCCTCCCGCAACCGCGGCTCCAGGCTGGCCTGCAGATCCGGCACAATTTCCCAAAGCCCGCGCCCCAACTCCGCCGGCAACGCGCGCTCACCCATCATGGCCAACGTATGGTTCACATGGCGCAGCCGCAGCGACGCATCCAGGAATCCAAGCCCGATCGGCGCATGGTCCATCACGCTCGCCAGCAACGCGGCGCTCGCCCGCTCCGCCTTCCGGCGCTGCAACGTCAGCAGAACGAGGGCGACAAAGGCGGCCAGGATGCTGAGCGCGGACAAACCGTCCAAAACCGGCCCGCGCACCGCCTGCGCCACATCCGCCGCCGCCATCCGGCGCCTGGCCTCGGCCTGCAGCAGCGCCACCTGCGCGCGCACCCGATCCATCGTGACCTTGTCCTGGCCGGTACGGATCAACGCCAGCGCGGCGTCCGGATTGCCGCGCCGCGCCGCGATCACCCGCCTGGCGAAATCTTCCTTCGCCTTCACCAAACCCGCCAGCAACCCATGCGTCTGCCCGGTGGATACCAACGCGGACACCGTGCCCGGCAGGTCCGCCACGGCCTGATCATACGGCTCCAGATACGAATCCGCACCCGTCAGCGCAAAGCCGCGCTCCCCAGTTTCCAGATCCTTCAGCGTGGACAACAACTGTTCCGCGCGCACCAGGAAAACGCCCTGCTCCGCATCCACGCGCCGCGCCTGCCACCCGGACACCAGCGCGGCCGCCGCCAGCACAATCCCAACCACCAGGAGCACCCCGGCCGCGATGTTCAGCCGATGATACCGCCCGGCTGCGCGCGCCTGCTCCGCCATGTCCGGTGCTCTCCTAAACTAACAAGAAACAAGCAGTCCTTTTTTGAAAAAAAGGACCAAAAAACTTTTATCTATTTGAAGCCGCGACAGCACTGACAAAA
>CAZZYR010000126.1:0-6898 GCA_964658235.1 uncultured Acetobacteraceae bacterium
GATCCGGCGCTGCCCGCATCGTGGACTCTCAAGGATCTCGATTTCGACCACGACCCCCAGCGCCTGGGCACCAGCGCCAGCCTGTTCGACGCCACCAACCCGGATCTGCGCGCCTACCAAGCGCGCGGCGGCAAGCTCCTCGCCTTCCAGGGCTGGAGCGACACCTCCGTCGTGCCGCTCGGCACCATCGACTATTATGAGTCCGTCCAGCGTGAAATGGGCGGCGTCACCGCCACGCAGGCATTCTACCGCCTGTTCCTAGTCCCCGGCATGCGCCACTGCAGCAGCAACAGCGAAGGTGCTGACGTGATCGACTATCTCGGCGCCCTGGAATCCTGGGTGGAAAAAGGCACCGCCCCTGACCGCCTGATCGGCCACCAGGTCGCCTGGCCCAAACCCGTCACCAGCACGCCGGTCTTCCCGATTGACGTCACGCTGATCCGCAAGACTCGCCCGGCCTTCCCGTTCCCCGCCGCCGCCCACTTCAAAGGCGGCAACGCAGACGATCCATCGAACTGGGAGTCACGATAAGGCAAGAATTCTTTTTTGAAAAAACTCTGTTGAGTGCCGTCGCGGACTAAACAGCAAAAGTCATTTAATCCGCTTTTTCACAAAAGAATGCCTTGCCTCAGTAGTGATATGCCAGCTTAAAGAAGAACGTCCGCCCCTCGGGCAGCACGGATGTCGGCTGCCAGAACACGCCCCCATCACCGCCGGGCCCGATGTTTAGTGTATTTAACGATCCATTGAACTGATTCGTCACCGGCGTCAGATCGTTTGTCACGTTCAGGACGTTGCCCGAAAACGTCCAGTTCGCGGTGCGCAGCCCGGCATGCAGGTTCAGTACGTTGCGCGGGCCATAATAGGCGAAGTTGGTCACCGTATTGAACTGCTTGGTCTCCAGCCGGTAGTCGCCGCGCACGAAGTAATCCACGCCTTCCAAGAACACCGTCGGATGGCTGTATTCCGTGGTGACGTTGAACGTCAGGTCGCTGGAATAGGGTGGCGCTAGGCCCTCCAGGTTCACCGCTTTCGTCGTGCCCGTCGGCGTCTTGATCGACACCAGGCGGCTAGATGCACAGGAAGGGATCAGCGCGCAGGCACCTGCGTCGCTGACGTCGTAGCTGTTAGAATTGAACCGGGGCTCACCGTATTCGATGCCCGCCAGAAGCCGAAGGCCATTGCCCACGCTCCAATTGCCGGACATCTCGAACCCAGTCTCGCTCAGTGCGCCAAAGTTACGCACCACAAGCGCCACCTGCCCGGACTGCGTCGGTGGGCCAAGCACCTGCAGATTGCTGATGTCAGTATGGAAAACGGCGGCATCTAACAGCAGATGGTGGTCCAGCAGACTCGCTTTCACACCGCCTTCGTAGTCCCAGTCAGTTTCCGGATTGAAGAACGCGTCCGCGGTCCCAGGCACGCCGCCGCCATTGAAGCCGCCGGACTTGGCGCCGTTCGCAGCACTTACGTACATCGTGTAGATCGAGGTCGGCTTCCAGGTCAGCGCCTCGTTTGAGGTCAACTCATGGAAGTCTTTCTGCGAGAACACGCCGCCGCCGCCAGCGCTGTACTGCTTCTGCAACTCCTCCGTCTGGCGCACCGCGCTGGAAAGCGTCAGGGTCGGGATAATGTCCCACTCGCCGCTCACGAAGCCCGAATAGTCCCGCGTCGCATCCTTGGCGTAGTTTAACGGCTTGCCCGGCCCGCCGGCGGTCGTCACGTATCCTTGGGCAAGCGAATTGATCTCGTCGCCGGCCGGTATGTTGGTGCCGTCGATACCGAACAAGTTGTTGTTCGAGGACACGTGATACAGCCAGTAGCCACCGATGCCGAGTCGCACCGGCAATGTCGACGGCGTATCGTAGCGCGCTTCGACGCTTGAATCGTATTCTACCGCATGATCACCGAAGAAGCTCTTCAGGTTAGCCGAGCCGACCGGTATCTGCGCGGGAGATCCGAAAGCGCCATTATGCCCGGCCTGATACAACTCGTAAGGCAGGCCGTTCTCCTCGCCAGTAAAGTCGTTGTTGCTCGTCGTGTTAATCTTGTTGTAGCCCACCAGCACGTCGAACGTGCCGAAATCGTAGCTGGCACGGTTGTCGACATGGAAATGCTGCACCCGCCGCGTAAGGCCCGTGGTATTAGCCCCCGCCGATGTCGGGATGTTTGGCCCGATCTGGCCTTCATTGAGGCTGCCACAATACGAGTTGGACGTGCCTTTTGCACAATTCTGGTTATAGATCACGTCCACCGGCGCGTTGAACTCGTCGTAGCCGTAATAGAACACCGGCTTGATCGTGATGTGCTCATCCGGCGTGAACAGCAGGCTGGCCAGCAGATCCTTGCGGTCATGGCCGTTGCCGTCCACCTTGCTGATCGGATCTGTATAGGTGCCATCCAAATGATTGTACTGGAAATCGATCCGGCCGCTCAGTATGCCCGGCACGATCGGTCCGGACACCGCCGAGTCGATGATGTAGCGGCCATCATTGCCAATGGTGAAGGCCTGGTCAGTGTGGAATTTATCCGTGCCGCTCGCGGTGATGTAGTTGATCGCGCCGGTGAACGCGTTACGGCCGTAAATCCCGCTCACCGGACCCTTGACGATTTCTACCCGATCCAGCCCGCCCAGAGAAAGATCGATGGCCGACGGATTGGCGATATAGATGCCGTCAAGGAAGACGGAAACGTTGGACGATGTCGCCTCGCCGCCGCTGGTATCGCTGATGCCGCGGATCGTGGGCTGCGCATTAGCCTCTTGGCCGTTGCTGGTGTAGGTCAGGCCGGGTGTCAGGAAGGTGATGTCCTGCAGGCTGGTTGCGTTCGCCGCTTTTAGCGTTTGCGCGGATAGCGCCGTGATGGATAGCGGCACATTCTGCAACTTTTCGGATTTGCGCCGCGCGGTTACTACGATCACTTCGGGTCCGCCTGTGCCGGTATCGGCGGTTGCGGCCTTTACGGGCGGCAGGCCGCCGGCCGCGGGCATTTGTTGCGCGGCGGCCGGGATAGCCGCGAGCGTGCAGCTAGCTAGTGCGGTCGCCGCCAGCAGCCGGAACGATCGGCCACTCAGTGCTGTTGCCGGTCTTGTGTCGCCGATCGCGATGTTTGCGGGCCGGCAGGTCAGGTGACTTGATTTGATGCGCATGGCGGGTCCCCAAACGAATGCTGACTCGGCGGCTGGGCCGCCGTCATGTCGTGATCGAAGATTGCCATCGCCTTTTCGTCGGGTCGTCGCCACTTGCATAAGTATGTTACGCATTTGTGATTGAGATGAAGGGAACTGCTGGGAACGAACTTATTTAACCGGCACAGGGTGCCAGCTGCTTGCATTGGCACGTGCGCCGTTTCCATCCCAGGCCGGCACTTGCGGATAGGCAAAGATCGGCCGCGTCCAGTCATACTGCGCGGCGGCCAGCGGATAGCGAAGCACCGGTAAACCCATATAAGTCTGCGGCTTGCGCAGGTGATAAGACAGCAGGCTGTCCGGCCCTTGGTTGTGCTCGACCCAGTTTTCCAGCGCCGCGAGATAATCGATCGCGTCGGCACCTTCGCCGCCGCGCGTGTGGGCCATGCCGGGAATCATGAACAGCCTGCAGAAGGCGCGCGTCGCCGCCTCGCCGCCCATCGTGCGCGTCACCATCTTGACGTAATCCAGCGTCGCGAACGGCTGTACCTCCGGGTCGTTCCATCCCTGGAAGATCAGCAACTTGCCGCCATCCTCCTGGAACTCCCGCAGGTCCGGATTCAGGTCGAAGCGGAATGGATCGGTGATTTTCTTGGTCTGATAGAATCCGGCCACGTCGAACTTCAGAAGATCCATGCCCTGCCCTGGGTCCGTCCACAACTCCACGTTGCGCAGCACGGTGGCCGCTACGTGGCTCATCCAAATCGGCCGGCTGCCATCCGGGCTCCAGGGGGTCGGCCTGCCAGGCGCCACATACAGCGGCAGCCACTCCAGCTCGGAGCCGCGCGCCATGCCCATGCTCATCGCATGTCCGTGCTCGTCTTTCGCGCCCGCATACAGCCGCGTCACCACGCCCACCTCGTCATCCGTTAGGCAATCAGCGCGGTTGCCCGCCGTGCAGCGCAGGCTGGATGGCTGCCACGTGCAGGCGGCGGGATTCTCCAGGAAATTATCCTGCTTGCCGCCACAGGCGGACATCACCGCGTGATGTAGCATCGGGATCTTCGCCGGGTCGAACAGGGATGCGCCCGAATCGTTCAGTGTCTGGCGCGCGCTCCACACCAGTGGAAAGGCTCCGCCGGACACCGGCGCGCCGGCAATGATGCCGTCGAAATCACCCGGAAACCTCTGCGCCTCGCTCAGTGCCTGGTCGCCTCCCGTGGAATAGCCGCGGAAATAGCGATGCACCGGCGCCTCGCCATAGAAACGTGTCGTCACCTCGGTAGCCGCCAGCGCCACCACATGCGTCGCCCGCCAGCCGAAATCTATTCGCAAGAGCCGGTCCGCGCCCCAGTTGGTGATCGCCGCACTGCCGCCGTGGCCCATGTTGGTGTTCACCACCGCGTAGCCGCGGATGAGCGCGTCCTCGGCCGCCTCCATGTTAATGATGCCGCACATCCCGCCGCAGCCTTGCATCAGCATTTTGTGATTCCAGCCCGTGCTGGGCAGCCGCACTTCAAACAGGATCTGCGGCGCTATGTTGGCCACCACGCGGCAATAGGCCGGCAGGTCCGTCGCCCGCTTGATCCCCGTGCCGGCCAGCGGCGTGCCGGACAAAGCCTGCGGTTGATAATCCGCGTTTGGCAAATGCGCGGAATCGGACACGGCCTGCGCGGACACTACCTGCGCGGCGGCCTCCGGAACATTCTCAAAATCAGCGTGCAGCAGTGCCTCGCACTGCATTTGCGCGGCGCGCGCGCGCGCGCCTGTCAACAGCAGCGCCAGCGCACAGGCGGCGGTCACGGCGATGCGGCGGGAATATCCGGACATGCGGCTTGGACCCGATCCTCTAGTTGCCATCAGACGATAGGTGGCCGCGCGTCCACCTGCGAATGCTCGCCGCAGGCTTGCATGAAACTGCAAGAGTGCTGGATTTGCCAGGGCAGTCCTGGCGGTACACCGACCCGTCAACCACAGCTGGAACGGCCATGACGCACGCCCCGCAGACGCCATCACATGGCTTGGCATCCGATGCCGACGGCCCGGGGGCGCTCGCCGGCGTTGAAAACGGTGCACAAATCTGCCGCGTCACCTGCGGCTGGAAACTGCCGCATCTGGACCTCGCCAAGGTCCGCCCGTACTGGCGGGATGCGCACAGCCCCGCCATCGCCCGCCGCCCCGGCATCTATGAATACCGCCACTATCCCCTGGACCCCGTCCAGCCGGACCTGTTCGGCCCTGTGGCGGACATCGTCACGGACTGCCCGCCGGACGCCCAGCTTATGTGGCTGTCGGACGTGCGTTACGCGAACGACGCGGCCGTCGCCACCTTCGCCGCCTCGCCGCCACCCACCGAACTCGCCAAGATGCTCGCGGACATCAACCTCATCGTCGATCGCAGCACCACATACCGCGTGCTGGGCGCCAACGGCCGCACCTTCGCGGACCATACCGGCATCGGCGCCCCCTGCGGGCCGCCCGCCTCGCCCACATACGGCGTCTTCTTCCGCGCCCGCGGACCCCTCGCCGCCTTCCAGCAGACCATGCGAGACCTCGCGCGGGCCTGGGCCACGGCGCCCGGACTCCGCCGCCTCCGCCTCAGCCTGTTCGAAACCCCGGACATGGAGGCCGAGCGCCGCGCCGGTTACCCGGTCAAAACCCACCCCGTGCACCAGCAATACCAGGCCTGGATCGACCTCATGTTGGACGACGCCTCCAGCGCACGCGGCCTCCTCGCATCCTCCCTCGCGGCGAACATCGCCGCCGTCCACGCCTATCCTGCCCCCGCCATCTACACCTTCAACAAGGCCGGCCGCCCCACCCTCGCCGGCCTGCGCGGCTATCCGGCCGTACGCGCCATCGCCGCCCTGGGCGCGGACAATCAGCGGGACCAGGGCCTGCTGAACTGGATGTATGGCGCGGTAGCGGACGGCGTCGGCCATTGAGCAGCGTCACCACCCGCCTCGTCGACTTCATAGGCGCCCAGCGCCAGGCCGGCCTGCCGACGCACATCCGCCACGAAGCCAACCGCCTCCTCGTCAACCAGCTCAAAGCCTCCGTCGGCGCCGCCGCCCACCCCGTTGTGCGCATCATCCACCGATGGGCGCAGGCCCGCGGCCCCGGCCAGGCCACCGTCCTCTGGCTCGGCACACGCCTGCCCGCCGAACACGCCGCCATGGTCAACGCCGCCCTCTTCGAAGTCCTGGACTTTAACGAAACCTACATCCCCACCTTCCAGCACGCCGTCTCCGGCGTCCTCCCCGCCGTGCTCGCGGCCGCCGAACAAGGCGGCCACAGCGGTGCGGAGGCGCTGGACGCCCTGGCCCTCGGCATCGAGGTCGAGCTTGCCTGTGCGGCCATCCTGATGCCCACAGGCTACTTCCGCGGCTTCATCCCCGGCGGCCTCACCGGCGCCATCGGCGGCGCGGCCGCCTGCGCCATCCTCCGCCGCCTGGACCCCGTCGCCACACGCCACGCGCTCGGCCTGGCCATGAACAGTTTCATGGGCTGTTACCAATCCGCCGGCAGCGCAGCTTTGCCCTATGCCATGGCCGCCACCGCCCGCATCACCAGCCCCTCGGGCCGCTCCATCACCACACCGTCCGCGTGCCCGATGACGCGCAGCGCGGCATCCGCGACGCCCTGCCAGATCGCCTGCTCGTCCTGCCCGGCCCGGGCCGCCGTCCGCTGCGCCGCCACCAGCGCCTCGAGCTGCGCCGCCTCCGCCGTCGCCGTCGCCCGGGCGAGGTGGCTGGCGGTCTCGTCGCGCAT
>CAZZYR010000127.1:0-6860 GCA_964658235.1 uncultured Acetobacteraceae bacterium
GGCCTGCATCGAAGCCACCAAATGGCCCGCCAACACCCGCATCGCGGTCAATCTCTCCCCCGTCCAGTTCGAACGCTCGGACATCGTCGACATCGTTGCCAGCGCGTTGCGCGAAAGCCGCCTTGCCCCCGGCCGTCTGGAACTGGAGATCACCGAAGGCGTGGTGATGCGCGATATCGGCGACGTGCTGGCCACCATGCGCCGCCTGCAGGCCCTCGGCGTCCGCCTGGCCTTGGACGATTTCGGCACCGGCTACTCCTCGCTCAGCTATCTCCGCAGCTTCCCCTTCGACAAGGTGAAGATCGACGCCAGCTTCCTCGCCGATCTCGGCGGCGACGGCGGCACCATCATCCGCGCCGTGCTCGGCCTATGCGGCCATCTCCATCTCGACACCCTCGTCGAAGGTGTGGAGACCGAGGAACAGCTCCAATGGCTGCGCGCCGAAGGCTGCACGGAGGTCCAGGGCCACCTGTTCAGCCCGCCGCGGCCGGCTGGCGGCGTGGTGGAGATCATCAGCAACGTGGCGGCGCGCATCCCGGCGGGCGCCATGGCAAAGAGCCTGGTGGGCTTGTAGCAGGCGTTGGTTGGAGGCTGAGGAGGAAGGAAGCAGTTTGTTTTTTGAAAGAAAGAACCAAAAACTTTTGCGAATGAGGGCGCCGATATTTGCCCCTCTAATCAATATTGACGCGGCCGCCCTTGCCGGTTTTCTCCTGCAGATCCACGCTCCATGAATGCGCCCGGCGCTCCCGCAGGATCCTGCGGACATCATGCCGGAAATACCACCACATCGTGCCAATCCACAGCGCCAGCGAAATGATCCCGAGCATCAGCTGCCGGTGCTCAGCCATCCAGATCGACAAATACCGCATCGTATCCTCCGCCGTGGCCCGCGCCCGCTGGAACACATGACGCGACCCCGGGGCGCAGGCAAGCACGCAATCACATCCCCCATGTCATCGTCCCGCTTTTCATTGCCTCCCAAAATGAATCTTGTTAGCGTCCGCGACTGCGGCAAGCCGGGCCTCGGGTGCATGCCTTCGGAAAAAGCAAGGCAGCCCCGTACAGCGTCTGATCATCCCGGCACCGCGCAGGGAGACAACGCGCATGACCACCAGCGGTACCGTGAAATGGTTCAACCCCAGCAAGGGCTACGGCTTCATAGAGCCGGAGACGGGGGGAAAGGACATCTTCGTCCATATCAGCGCCGTCCAGAAAGCCGGCCTGCGCAACCTCAACGAGGGCCAGAAAGTCGGCTTCGAGATCGAGCAGCAGCAGAACGGGCGGGCCGCGGCCGTCAACCTCTCGCCCAGCCACGCGGCATAGCGGGGGCCCAGACCGGACGGGGTTTGCCTTTCCTCTTCCGCTTCGATGCGCTACGCGCCCCCGGTGTCCAAGCTCGATGTTGAGGCGGTCCGCGCCGCCTACCGCCGCCAGGCGTCCTTCTACGATGCCGCCTTCGGCCGCATTTCGCGCGCCGCGCGGCTGCGCGCTATCGCCGTCATCAATGCGCTGGACGGCCCGCGCGTGCTTGAAGTGGGCGTGGGCACCGGTCTCGCGCTCCCGCTCTACGCCCGCACCAAACGCGTCACCGGCATCGATCTGTCGGCGGACATGCTCGACCGCGCGCGGGACCGCGTCGCCGCGGAGGGCCTGACCCACGTCGCGGCGCTCCTCGAACAGGACGCCGAAGCCACCACCTTCGCCGATGCCAGCTTCGATATCGCCGCCAGCATGTTCGTCGCCTCCGTGGTGCCCCACCCGCGTTTGCTGCTCGCCGAACTGCGCCGCGTGGTGCGCCCCGGCGGCCACATCCTTTTCGTCAACCATTTCGTCGCCGAGCGGGGCCCGCGCCGCTTCGTCGAAAAAGCCATGGCGCCGCTGTCCCGCTCTTTGGGCTGGCACCCCGATTTCGCGCCCCAGGACCTCTTCGGCCCGGCCATCCCGGCGGAGGTGAGCTTCGAGCCGTTATCTCCCGGCGGCCTCTTCACCCTGGTGCAGTTGCCGCGTTAAGCGCATCTTTGCGACGCTGCGCCATCTTTCGTGCGGCACCGCACCTTGATCTGTACCAGGCGCTCCGATATCCGCTAAGGCACCGGCCGTGCCGGACCCTCGATCATACGGGACCCGACCCTAGATGCACTCCTCCGCCAGGCGCCGCGACGCCCTTTCCGCTGCTCTTGCAGGCACGCTGCTGACCGGGGTCGCAACCACCGCCGCCGCGCAAACGCCCGCGCCCTGGCAGATGGGCATGCAGGCCGCCCACAGCCCCGTCGAAGCCCAGATCCATGACCTGAACATTCTCGTCACCTGGATCATCGTCGTCATCACCATCTTCGTCGCCGGGCTGCTGGCCTATGTCGTCTGGCGTTATGACCACAAGCGCAACCCCGTCGCCGGCAAGCTCAGCCACCATTCGCTGCTGGAAGTCGCCTGGACCGCCATCCCCGTGCTGATCCTGGTCGTCATCGCCATCCCCAGCTTCCGCCTGGTTTATTTCGAGGACCGCACGCACGACGCGGACCTGACCATCAAGGTCACCGGCCACCAATGGTATTGGGAATACACCTATCCGGACGCCAAGGGCCTGCATTTCGACAGCTACATGGTCCATGACGAGGACCTGAAGGGTGAGCAGACCAAGCTCCGCCACCTCGCCGTCGATAACCAGCTCGTCCTGCCGGTCGGCAAGAACATCCGCATCCTGACCACCAGCAGTGATGTGATCCACAGCTTCTTCATTCCCAGCCTGGGCGTGCAGCGTTATGCCATCCCCGGCCGCACCATCGAGACCTGGGTCCGCGTGGATGCCCCCGGCGACTATTACGGCGAATGCAACCAGATCTGCGGCACCAACCACAGCGTGATGCCGATCGGCATCCATGCGGTCACCCCAGAGGACTTCAAAACCTGGCTGGACGCCGCACCTGCGAAGTTCAGCAATGCCGGCCTTGAGAGCCACTCGACCACTGCCCTCGCCATGGTCACGGAGCACTAAGATGTCAGCGACCACGCACGACGCGCATCACGACGCACACGGCCACCACAGCCCAACCTTCGCGCAGCGCTGGCTGTTCAGCACCAACCACAAGGACATCGGAACGCTCTATCTGCTGTTCGCGGTGATGGCCGGCCTTGTGGGCGGCCTGCTGTCCATCATCATGCGCGCGCAGCTTTCCCATCCCGGCAATACCATCGTCACCAGCGGCCAGGAATGGAACACGATCGTGACGGCCCACGGCCTGATCATGATCTTCTTCACCGTCATGCCCGCGCTGATCGGCGGTTTCGGCAACTGGTTCATCCCGTTGATGATCGGCGCGCCGGACATGGCGTTCCCCCGCCTGAACAACATCAGCTTCTGGCTGCTGGTGCCCGCCTTCATCCTGATCATCACCGGCCTGCTGCTGGGTGAGAGCGGCTCCGGCTGGACGCTTTACCCGCCGCTGTCCAACGCCACGTATGAATCCGGTCCAGGCATGGACTTCACGCTGTTCGCGCTGCACCTCGCCGGCGTGTCCTCCCTGCTCGGCGCGCTGAACTTCATCACCACCATCTTCAACATGCGCACCCCGGGCATGACGCTGCACAAGATGCCGCTGTTCATCTGGGCGATGCTGGTCACCGCGTTCCTGCTGCTGCTCAGCCTGCCTGTGCTGGCCGGCGCCATCACCATGCTGATCTTCGACCGTAACTTCGGAACAAGCTTCTTCGACCCGCAGGGCGGCGGCGATCCGGTGCTGTGGCAGCATCTGTTCTGGTTCTTCGGCCACCCCGAAGTCTACATCATGATCCTGCCGGGCTTCGGCATCATCAGCCACGTGATCTCCACGTTCTCCAAGAAGCCAGTGTTCGGTTATCTCGGCATGGCCTACGCCATGGTCGCCATCGGCGTGGTGGGCTTCGTGGTCTGGGCGCACCACATGTTCGTCAGCGGCATGTCCGTCGACACCCGCGCCTACTTCATGGCCGCCACGATGATCATCGCGGTGCCAACCGGCATCAAGATCTTCTCCTGGATCGCCACCATGTGGGGCGGCTCCATTGAGATGAAGACGCCCATGCTGTGGGCCATCGGCTTCATCTTCCTCTTCACCGTCGGCGGCGTCACCGGCGTGGTGCTGTCCAACGCCGGCCTCGATCAGATCCTGCACAACACCTATTACGTCGTTGCCCACTTCCATTACGTGCTCTCGCTGGGCGCGGTGTTCTCCATCTTCGCCGGCTGGTACTACTGGATCGGCAAGATGAGCGGCCACCAATACCCGGAATTCTGGGGCAAGGTGCATTTCTGGGTAACCTTCATCGGCGTGAACCTCACCTTTTTCCCCATGCACTTCCTGGGTGCGGCCGGCATGCCGCGCCGCTATCCGGATTATCCTGACGCCTTTGCCGGCTGGAACCACGTGGCCACCATCGGCTCCTATGTGGGCGCGCTCTCCGTCGGCATCTTCCTCTACGTCTGTTACCGCACCTTCACCTCCAAGGTTGAAGTGGCCGACAACTACTGGGGCGAAGGTGCCACCACGCTGGAATGGACCGTCAGCTCCCCGCCGCCGTTCCACACCTTCGAAGAGCTGCCGCGGTTCAGGTAATGAGCATCACCGCGGCATCGAGCCTGGGCAGGGGGGAGCAATCCCCCCTGCCGCTTTCCGGAACATCCACCGCCGAATGGCGTGACTGGCTGCTTCTCCTCAAACCCCGCGTCGTCAGCCTGGTCGTCTTCACCGGCTGGATTGGCCTCTATCTCGCGCCCGGCCATCTCCACCCGGTGCTGGCCTTCACCGCCATCCTTTGCATCGCGGTGGCCGCCGGTGCCGCCGGCGCCATCAACATGTGGTGGGAGCGCGATATCGACGCGCTGATGCACCGCACCCGCCGCCGTCCCATCCCTGCCGGCCGCATCGATCCCGGCGCCGCCTTGGCTTTTGGCGTGGCCCTCGCCATCGGCTCGGTCCTGCTCATGTGGCTCGCCACGAACCTGGCCGCCGCCACCGTGCTGGCGCTTTCCATCGGCTTCTATGTTTTCGTCTATACAATCTGGCTGAAGCGCCGCACGCCGCAGAACATCGTCATCGGCGGCGCCGCCGGCGCCTTCCCGCCGCTGATCGGCTGGGCTGCCGTGACGGGCACGGTGGACGTCCTTCCCCTGCTGCTGTTCGCCATCGTCTTCTTCTGGACCCCGCCGCATTTCTGGTCGCTCTCCCTCTACGCCTGCCAGGATTACGGCCGCGCCGGCGTCCCCATGCTCCCCGTCGTCGCCGGCGCGCGGGAAACCCGCCGCCAGATCTTTGGCTATACGCTCGGCCTGTCCGGCATCGCGGTCGCCCCCTGGGCGCTCGGCTACACCGGCCCGGTCTACGGCATCGCCGCCGGCTTCCTGAGCCTCGGCTTCATCGCCTGCGCCTGGCGTGTGCTGCGCGACGCACAGAATGAGTCTGGCGTCAGCCTGACCAATGACCGTCCTGCCCGCTTCGCCTTCCGCTACTCGCTGGCCTATCTTGCCGCCATTTTCGTCGCCATTGCGATCGATCACGCGGTGCGAACGCTGTGATCGACGACTTTCCCCCCCGTCCCACTCCCGCCCAGGCCGCCGAGCTCGTCCGCCGCCAGCGCGGCCGCAACGTGGCCCTGATAGTGGTCCTCGCCAGTCTTGCCGTGCTCTTCTTCGCCATAACCCTCGTGAAGCTCGGCCATCTGGGCTAAGCTCCCTGCAGCCGCTCGAAACCGGATAGACGCACACCATGGACACAGTCGCCCACACCCATGACAGCACGGCCATCTCGTCCGGGATGAAGCAGCCGTATCATCTGGTTGATCCCAGCCCGTGGCCGATCGTGGGCGCCATGGGCGCCGGCCTGCTGCTCGCTGGCGTGGTGCTCGCCTCGCATTACGGCAACTATCTCATGGTCATGGCCGGTTTTGCACTGGTCGCCCTGACCATGATCATGTGGTGGCGCTCCGTCCTGGCGGAGAGCAGCACCCCCGGCCTGCACTCCCCTGTGGTGCGCCTGGGCCTGCGCTACGGCATGACGCTGTTCATCGCGTCCGAAGTCATGTTCTTCGTCGGCTTCTTCTGGGCCTTCTTCCACTTCTTCCTCTATCCGGAACACGTCCTCGGTGTTGCGGCCCCCACCTGGCCGCCCGCCGGCATCCACACCTTCGATCCGTTCCGCATCCCGTTCCTCAACACGATGATCCTGCTGCTGTCCGGCTGCACCGTCACCTGGGCGCACCACAGCCTGATCGAGAACAACCGCAAGGCGCTTCTCGTCGGCCTCGGCATCTCCATCCTGCTCGGCCTCAGCTTCAGCACGCTGCAGGCGGTCGAATACTCCGAAGCCCCGTTCCACTTCGCCGGCGGCGGCATCTACCCCTCCGTCTTCTTCCTCGCCACCGGCTTCCACGGCTTCCATGTCATCGTCGGCACCACCTTCCTCGGCATCTGCTGGCTGCGCGCCAAGGCCGGCGGCTTCACCCCAACCCAGCATTTCGGCTTCGAAGCCGCGGCCTGGTATTGGCACTTCGTGGACGTGGTCTGGCTGTTCCTGTTCTTCTTCGTCTACGTCCTGGGCGCCGGCGTCCCGGCCGTCGAATAGGCGTTTGCCCGAACCCAGCCTTGCCCAAGCGACCCTTGCCTGCCGCTGCCCGCGCTGCGGCCAGGGACGCCTGTTCGCCGGCCTTCTGGCCATCCAGCCGGCCTGCCCCGTCTGCGGCCTGGATTTCTCCGGCGCGGACACTGGTGACGCCTTCGCCGTGCCCATCCTGATTGTGCTCGGCGCCATCATCGTGGGGTCCGCGTTCTGGGTGGATTCCCGCTTCGCGCCGCCTTTGTGGGTGCACGCGCTGATTTGGCCGCCGGT
>CAZZYR010000128.1:0-6841 GCA_964658235.1 uncultured Acetobacteraceae bacterium
GCCGGCGCGGATAGCGCGCGCGTGGCGGAGGCGCAGGCCCGCCTGGCCCGCGCGGCGGCGGAGGAGGCACGCGACACCGCGCGTGACGCCGAGGCGGCTTTGCGCGCGGCACAGCAGGAGGCGGCCTCACGCGTGGTCACTCTCACCGATGGCGCCCACGCGGCGGAAGCGGCGGTGATGGCGGCTGACAAAGTCTTGGCAGAGGCCGAGCGCGACGTTGCTGCGTTGCCGGACCTCGCGGTGCTGCAAGCGGAGGAGGCAGGAAGCGCCGCGGCGCGGGATACGGCGCGCGCATCCGCCCAGGCGGCGGCCGCGCACCTGGCGAGCCTGCAGGGCGAGATGGCGCAGGCGGAGGTGGCGCTGGATGTGGCGCGAGCGGAGCTGGCAGCCTGGCAAACCCGGCAGGCGGAGGCACATTCTCGGAGTGACGCCTTGGCCGCGCGGGAACGCGTGGCGCGGACCGCCTGGCGGGCACTGGCCGAGGCGCCGAGTGACGTCGCTGCCCGATCGGCCCGGTCGGCGGCGCTGTTGGCTGAGGCGGAGGCGGCGCATGCGGCACTGCAGGCAAGGCTGACGGCTGCGGAGCAGCGCGTGCGGGCGCTGCATGGCGCGCAGCGCGACGGCGAGCAGAATGCAGCCCGCACCCGCGAGGCCGTGGTGCGCGCAGAGGCCGTGGCCGAGGCCGCCGCAGGGGCAGTGGCGGCGGTGCTGGCCCGCGCTGCGGACCGGCTGGGCGCGGACGCAAAACTGCCCGAGGCTGAGTCGGCGGGCGACGCCGCCGAAGAGCGCGCACGGAGGAAATTCGAGCGGCTGAGCCGTGAGCGCGAGGAGATGGGACCCGTCAATCTGCGCGCCGAATTGGAATTGGCCGAGCTGGACGAGCGGGTGGCGACGCTGGAGCGCGAGCGTGAGGAGCTGGGCACCGCCATCGCCAAGCTTCGCGGTGCGATCGGGCACCTGAACCGCGAGGGCCGTGAGCGCCTGGTGGCCGTGTTCAACCAGGTGGACGGCCATTTCCGCGCGCTGTTCACGCGCATGATGGGCGGCGGACGGGCGCATCTGGCGTGGTCCGGGTCCGATGATCCGCTACTGGCCGGGTTGGAGATCTATGCGGAGCCGCCCGGCAAGAAATTGTCGTCGCTCTCGCTGCTGTCCGGCGGGGAGCAGGCGCTGACGGCGCTCAGCCTGATCTTCGCAGTGTTCCGCTGCATGCCGGCGCCGGTGTGTGTGCTGGACGAGGTGGACGCGCCACTGGACGATGCGAATGTGGAGCGGTTCTGCGCGCTGCTGGAGGATGTGGTGCGAGATACCGGGACGCGGTTCCTGGTGGTGACGCATCATCAGGTGACGATGAGCCGGATGGACCGGCTGTTCGGCGTGACGATGCAGGAGCGCGGGGTGTCGCGGTTGCTGTCGGTGGATTTGCGGCGCGCGGTGGCGATGGTGGAACCGGTCATGCAGGCGGCGGAGTAAGCGGCTATCCAAAAAACTTCTGTCCGTTAAATCCGCGACAGCACCAACAAAAGTTTTTGCTTCTTTTTTAAGAGAAGGCCTTGCGTGATCTTTCAGAAGCGCGACTACGAAAGCGTTTGCAGCCCTATGAAGATCACGAGAGCAGCGACGGCGGCGATGATCGTAAAGACTAGTACGATAACTTTGACTCCGTACTGCCGAGTGCCGCGTACGTATTTGCAGTCGAAACAAAGCCCGTCCAGCGGCTTTCGCAATTGGTAGCGGGTGGGCGCCGCTTTCCAGCCGGCGCGGCGCCATTCAGCCTCTGTCATCGTGGGCTTCTCGCGGCTGAACTTCGCGTGGCGTTCGATGGCGCGCGAGTCGGAGAGCGGCATGTCCTTGCCGCAGAGGCGGCACTGGTCGAGTCCGTAGGTCATGTCGCGCTGCCCTCACGCCTGATGTCTGCCGGCGCGGCATAGAGGTCACGCTGTGGCTGTGCAACGCTGGGCAGTCGTGTCGGTGACACGGAACGCGAAGCAAGGCCCGCGGTTACAGTCGAATATTATGGTGTGGATGTCATCGGGGAGCGCGCACGGGCATGACTATTTCGAGGTTGTTGGTTGCGGCAGTGCTGCTGCTACCGGGGGCGATGGCCCACGCCGACCCTGCCGACACGGCGACCAGGCCGCGGCAGGCGTCGCACCGTCACGCACGGCATCATGCGCATGCGCAGGCGTCCGCGGGGCTAATTCAGCCGCAGGCTAAGCCAGCCGCCGCCACGCCGCCGGAAGCGGGACCGGCCCCAGTCCCAAACGAGGCCGTGGCCGCACCCATCAACGATCCCGCCCCTCAGCCAAGCGCGGGACCGAGCGTTTTTCAACTCCATTACCCGCCACAGGGCGATGGCTATGTCACGGGATCCAGTCCGCAGGCGTTGGACGACCGTGATGCGGCCAAAGCCACAGGCGTCGAGGTGAAGGTGCCGTTGCCACAATGATCCAGCCAGATGGGATGGCCTTCCGGCTGCCTTGACACCCTGCCGTGCCGCATCTAGCAACCCGGGGCTTTCCTGCGCTGGGAGAGCGACGATGAACGAGGATGACAGCGGCGCCGGCGGCTCTTTCGAGGATCGCCTGCGCGCCGCGCGCAGCCGGCAGGGGCAGGACGCTCCAGCAGTGACTCAAGACGGGCCTTCCGGCACGAAGGAAACGTCCGCCATGGGCGTAGGGTTGCGGGTGGGTGCCGAGCTGGTCTCGGCGCTTGCGGTGGCGGTGGCTATCGGGTGGGCCCTGGACCGGTGGCTGCATACGCTGCCGCTGTTCCTGGTGATCTTCCTGGTGCTGGGCGGTGCGGCGGGGCTGGTGAACGTGTGGCGGATGGTGGGTCCGGCGCGTCGCTAGGCAGGTTTGATTGAATGGGCCCTGTTTGGCCCGGATGAGGATACGCGCAGGGTGCCAGCACCGATCGAACACAGCAGCGGCCACGCGATCGATGCGCTGAGCCAGTTCCAGCTTGCTCCGGTGGGCTTCCTGGGTGCCGCGGTGAATTTCAGCCAGGCCAACCTGCTGATGGCGATCGGCAGCGCGCTGGTATTGGCGCTGCTGTATTATGGGTCCCGGCCGCGGGCGGTGGTGCCGGGGCGTCTGCAGGCGGCGGCAGAGCTTTCCTACGACTTCATCTACCGCATGGCGGTGGACCAGATCGGGCCTGAAGGAAAACGCTATTTTCCGTTCGTGTTCACGCTGTTCTTTTTTGTTCTGATGGGCAATCTGCTCGGCCTGGTGCCATTTAGCTTTACTTACACGAGCCACATCGCGGTAACGCTCGCGCTGGCGCTGCTGGTGATCGTGATCGTGACGGTTGTGGCGCTGGCCGAGCACGGATTGCACTTTTTTAGCTACTTCTTTCCCCCTGGCGCGCCGGTATTCCTGGCGCCGCTGATCGTGCCGATTGAAATCATCTCCTACCTGTCACGCCCGGTGAGCCTGTCGATCCGACTGTTCGCCAACATGGTGGCCGGGCATGTGATGTTCGCGGTGTTTGCCACGTTCATCGTGATGATGGGCGGGCATTCGGTGATCGGCATGCTGGCGGCTGTGGGTCCCCTGGCGGTCAACGTGGCTCTGATGGGGTTCGAATTGCTGGTGGCGGCATTGCAGGCCTATGTGTTTGCGATCCTGACCTGCATCTACCTGCATGACGCGGTGCATCTGCACTGAGTTTTCAAGCGGGCTTTTCTGTTACTCTAACTCTGAAGAAGGACTGGTTACATGGACGTCGCAGCCGCAACGAAACTTGGCGCAGGCATCGCCGTCATCGCGCTCGCGGGCGTGGGTATCGGCATTGGAAACATCTTCTCCGCGCTGGTGACCAGCGTGGCGCGCAATCCGTCCGCGCGCGACCAGGTTTTCGGCCTGGGCATTCTTGGGTTTGCGCTGACGGAAGCGGTGGCGCTGTTTGCGCTGCTGATCGCGTTCCTGATCCTGTTCACATAGGAAGAAAGCAGTCCTTTTTTGAAAAAAAGGACCAAAAAACTTTTATCTGTTGGGCCCGGGCTGTTGCAAATGCCGGGGCCAAACGGAAAAAGTTTTTTGCTTCTTTTTTTCAAAAAAGAAGGCTTCCTTTTTCTGGGATTTCCGCATGAAGCGCGTCAGCCTCGCCTTGGTGGCCATCTGCATTAGTTCGGGCGCAGCGCGGGCCGATACGATGCCGCAGTTGGATTTTGGCAACAAGCTGCTGACCGCGCAGGTGGTTTGGGGCGCGATCATCTTTGCCGGGTTCTATCTGCTGGCGTCGCGCTGGGGTCTGCCGAAGGTGGGCGCCATCCTGGAGATGCGGGCCGGAACGATCGCGGCGGATCTGGAGACGGCGCACGCGTCCAAGGCGGCGGCCGACAGGGCTGTTGCCGAACTGAACGCGGCGCGCCGGGCGGCATATGCGGAGAGCCAGGCGGCGATTGCAGCGGCCGCGGCGCGCGCCAAGGCAGACGCGGCGGAGCGCGCGGCGAGCCAGGATGCGCGGCTGGATGCGCAACTGAAGGACAGTGAGGCGCGGATAGGCCAGGCGCGCGCCGCGGCCATGGGCGCGCTGCGTCAGGTGGCCGGCGACGCGGCTGCAGCCGTGGTGGCTCGCCTGACGGACGCACCTGCCGATACGGGCCGGGTGGATGCGGCGGTGGGCACGCTGCTTGCCGAACGCGGTCTGGCCGCGTGAGCCTGACAGTCTGAACGGGATATGCAGCGATGAAATTGTTTGCCGATCCGGAGTTCTGGGTCCTCGTCAGCTTCGTGGTGTTCTTCGTGCTGTTCGGCCGGCGCCTGTGGGCGGCGGTAACGGGCATGCTGGATGGGCGGGCGGCGGCGATCCGCGCGGAGCTGGATGAGGCACAGCGCCTCCGGCGGGAGGCCGAGGCGATGCTGGCGGAGGCCGAGCGCGCGCGCACGGCAGCGCTGGCCGAAGCCGAAGCCGTTCTGGCGCGTAGCCATGCGGAGGCGGCACATGTTGCCGCGGCCGCGGCTGCCGAGGCTGAGGCGTCGGCCAAGCGTCGGGAGCGGGTGGCGCTGGAGCGGATTGCAGCGGCGGAAAAAGCCGCGCTGGACGATGTGCGGCGCACGGCGGCGGACATCGCGACGCAGGCAGCGCAGATGGTGATTGCCGAAGGACTGGGAGAAGAGCGTCAAAACGCTATTCTGGATCGGGCGATTGCGGATTTGCCGCGGGCGCTGCGCGCAGCTTAAGACAGGCAAGGCCCTCTTTTTGAAAAAAGAAGCAAAAACTTTTTTCAGTGCTGTCGCGGAATAAATAAGCAAGAGTTTTTTGGTTCTTTATTTCAAAAAAGAACTGCTTGCTTGGTTTGGTGGGACGCCGAGGCGCGTCCCATCCTACTAGGGTGCGAGGGCGGTTTCGAGTTCGGCCCATTCGCGCTTGGAAAGGCCGCTATCTGGCTGGGTCACGGTGTCGCCGGCGAGGCGACGGCGGACGACGTTCAGCATTTGCGCCGAGAGGGTGATGGCGCCAAGGCGGTAGTCCTGGAAGGCGGCGTGCGCGGCGGGCACCCAGGCGCGGACGGTATCGAGGATGGCGTCCGCATAGACGCGGATTTCGTATTGGGCGTGGGCGTCCGCGCGCAACGAGCAGAAATTCAGAAGGTTATGGAGGTCCGTCTTCCAATACCACTGGGTGTAGGTGTTGAGGGTGAGGTTCATGCGGGCGAGCTCACGGGCGAGGCCCTGGCGGGTGTCGTCTAGGACCGCGCCATCCGCGGTTTCGTTCAGCATCTTGGCGTAATGGTCGTAGTTGCGGGCGGCGTCGTCACGCAAAAGCGTGAGAACCTCGTGCGCTTCCGCGCCGTCCAGGATGTCCCCCCTGCCCTGCCGATTGGCGGCGGACTGGGCGGCGAGCTGGGCGGGAGCGGGGATGTAGAACTCGCGGTCCATGACGGAGTAGCGGGCGGAATACTCGTTCACGTTGGCCATGCGGTGGCGGATCCACTGCCGGGCGACGAAGATCGGCAGCTTCACGTGGAACTTGATTTCGCACATCTCGAACGGGGTGCTGTGGCGGTGGCGCATGAGGTAGCGGATCAGCCCGGCATCTTCCGAGACGCGCCTGGTGCCGCGGCCGTAGCTGACGCGGGCGGCCTGCACGATGGCAGCATCATCCCCCATGTAGTCGATGACGCGGATGAATCCGTGATCGAGCAGCGGAACGGCTGTGTAGAGCAGCGCCTCCAAGGCCGGCACAGTAGCGCGCAGAGTGGGTGTTTCCGCGCCGCGCTGAGCGGCAATGTCGGCAAGCTGCGAGTCGGTCAGGGGCATGCCGCCATCTTACAGTCGGGCGAATGGCTTTCAAAACGTGGCGTGGCGAGTCAGCCAGCGTGCATTCTTGAGCACCGGAGCGGAGCGGCCTCGTGTGGCCGTGAGCACCGGAGCGCAGACAACGCGCGCCAGACGGCCGCCAGGGCGCGTTTGGGAAGCCATTCGGAAGTGGGGGGCATTCTGTTGCCCGGGGCCCCCCTAACCGCGCGTGTCACTGCTTACGCAGCGATCGCGAGCGCCTCGAAGTTATCGTTGGCACTTGTGAAATGACCCGATGACGGCGGAATCATGCCGGGCAAAAAGTGAGTCTTTACCACGCGTGTCGAGCCTGTGTCGTCCCCATAGGACCTTCGAGAAGGTTGGTGGAAACGCCGGGCACTGCCCCCGGGTCCACAACGCTTATTCCACGCACCGTTTATCGCCATAGTCGGCCGAAGCCGGCATCGTCATATATAGCGTGCGCGGGCGGCGGGGCAAGCGGGGAGGGAAGAAAGCAAGGCGAGGGGCGCTGCCCCCCTGGCGCCGCAGGCTCGGACCAATGGCGCCTTTGCGCCAGCCCCGCTAAGGGCTTA
>CAZZYR010000129.1:0-6811 GCA_964658235.1 uncultured Acetobacteraceae bacterium
TATGTCACCTAAAACTGCAAGACTTCAACCGATTAGCCTTCCGCTACTTGCTGGCACACCCGTTGCTGTCACCCATACACGTGCACCACCGGAAAGCCCCCATTCATGAAGCCCGCGCTGGCCCTCACCATCGCCCTCACCCTGGCCTCTTTCGCCACGCACGCGGCTGAAACAACCAACCTCCGCCCACCCTCCGTCACCATCGCGCGCGCCGAACGGGCGCCCATCACGGAGACCGCCAGCGTCACCGGCACCCTCGTCCCGCGCGAGGAAATCCTCGTCAGCCCGCAGGTGGACGGCGTCGCCATTACCCAGATCCTGGTCGAGGAAGGTGACACCGTGCGCCAGGGCCAAACCCTTGCCCGCCTCAGCCGGGAGTCGCTGGACGCCATGATGGCGCAGAACACCGCCCAGCTCGCGCGTGACCAGGCCGCCATCGCGCAAGCTGAAGCCACCCGCGTTCAGGCGGACGCGGCGCTCCTCCGCGCGCAGAACCTCATCAAGACGGCCACCGCCTCACGCGAAACTTACGACACACGGCAGGCCGCGGCGCTGACCGCGGCCGCCCAGGTCGCCAGCGCCCGCGCGGACCTCGCCTTCGCGCAGGCGCAGCGCCAGGAACTCGCCGTCCGCATTGCCCATACGGACATCACCGCGCCGGTCGGCGGCGTCATCAGCCGCCGCGTCGCCCGCCTCGGCTCAGTGGTCAGCATGGCGGCGGATCCGCTCTTCCGCATCATCAGCAACGGCGCCATCGAGCTGGAGGCGGATGTGCCGGAAAGCGTGCTCGCCAGGCTCCGCCCCGGCCAGTCCGCCACCCTGGATCTGGCCGCGGGCGTCACCCGCACCGGCACCATCCGGCTGGTGTCGCCGGAGATGAACCGCACGTCCCGCCTCGGCCGCATCCGCATCGCCATCGCCGGCCCGCCGGACGGCCTGGTGCTCGGTGGCTTCGGCCGCGCCGTCATCAGCACCGCCAGCCATAGCGGCGTGGTTGTCCCGCTCTCCGCCGTGCAGTTCCAGCCGGACGGGCCGCAGGTGCAGGTCGTTCAGAACGGCACCGTCCAAACCCGCGCCGTCACCATCGGCCTGCGCGCGGAAGGCCGCGCGGAAATCCTGCACGGCGTTTCTGAAGGCGAAGCCGTGGTTGCCCTGGCCGGCACCTTCGTGCGGGACGGCGACCACGTGACCCCGATCACGCCAGACAGCGCCAAGGGACTCTAAGCCATGGCCTTCAACATCTCAGGCGCGTCCATCCGCAACCCCATCCCCTCGCTCGTCCTGTTCAGCGTCCTGGTGGTGCTCGGCATCGCCGCCTTCCGCGCCATCCCCATCACCAACTCACCGAACATCGACGTGCCGTTTGTCGTCGTCACCATCACCCAGTCCGGCGCCTCGCCCGCCGAACTCGAAACCCAGGTCACCAAGAAAGTGGAGGACGCCGTCGCCAGCGTCACCGGCGTCAAGCACATCACCTCCACCATCACGGACGGCACCAGCACCACGGAAATCGAGCTGCGCCTGGAGATCAGCTCGGACCGCGCGCTGAATGACGTGCGTGATGCCGTCTCCAAGATCCGCACGGACCTGCCGCACACGATCGACGAGCCGGTGATCGAGCGGGTGGATTTCTCCGCCCAATCCATCCGTACCTATGCCGCCAGCGCCCCCGGCATGACCCTCGCGCAGCTGTCCTGGTTCGTGGATGACACCGTCTCGCGTGATCTCCAGGGCGTCAACGGCGTCGGCCGCGTGGAACGCATCGGCGGCGTCACGCGGGAAATCCAGGTGGTGCTGGACCCGGACCGTCTCTCCGCCCTCGGCATCACCGCCGGCGACGTGAACGCCCAGGTCCAAGCCACCAGCGTGGACCTGGCCGGCGGCCGCGGCGAACTCGGCGCGCGCGAACAATCCATCCGCACCTTGGCCGGTGCCACCACCCTGCGCGGCCTATCCGGCACCCGCATCGTGCTGCCAGGCGGCCGGGAAGTCCGGCTGGAAGACCTCGGCACGGTGGTCGACGGCGTGGAGGAGCCGCGCCTGTTCGCCGAACTCAACGGCACCACACCCGTCGTCGCCTTCCGCGTCTTCCGCTCCAAGAACAGCAGCGACGTGGACGTGGCCCACCGCGTGGAAACCCGCATCGCCGCGCTGAGCCAGGCGCATCCGGACATCACCTACACCCTGATCGATGACAGCGTCCGCTACTCCCTCGGCGGCTACCACTCCGCCATGGAGGCGCTGATTGAAGGCGCCGTGCTTGCCACGCTGGTGGTCTTCATCTTCCTGCGGGACTGGCGCGCCACCCTGCTCTCCGCTGTCGCCCTGCCGCTATCCGTGCTGCCGGCCTTCGCCGCCATGCTCGCCATGGGTTTCACGCTGAACTTCATCAGCCTGCTCGCCATCACCCTGGTCACCGGCATCCTGGTGGATGACGCCATCGTGGAAATCGAGAACATCGTCCGCCACATCAACATGGGCAAGCGCCCATACGAGGCGGCCATCGAAGCCGCCGACGAGATCGGCCTGGCTGTCATCGCCATCACGCTCACCATCTGCGCCGTCTTCGCGCCGGTCAGCTTCATGCCCGGCATCGCCGGCCAATACTTCAAGCAGTTCGGCCTCACCGTCACCGCCGCCGTCCTCACCTCACTCCTCGTCGCCCGCCTGCTGACCCCGCTGATGGCCGCCTATCTGCTCAGCCCGCGCCAGGCCCATGCCGAGCATGACGGCCCGATGGTGCGCGCCTACGCGCGTTTCCTTGCGCTCACGCTGCGCCACCGCGGAATCACCCTGGCGGTCGGCCTCGTCTTCTTCGTCCTGTCCATCTGGTCCACCAGCCTGCTCCCCACCGGCTTCATCCCGGCCGAGGACCAATCCCGCGTCGTGCTCGCCGTCGAACTCCCGCCCGGCTCCCGCCTGGAGGATACGCGCACCAAAACCAACGAGATTGCGGCCAGCTTCCGGAAAATCCCTGAAGTCACCTCCGTCTTCGTCATCGGCGGCACCACACCCACCGGCGACAGCGAGGAGGTCCGCCGCGCGGATGTCACCGTCAACCTTGTCCCCAAAAGCAAACGCAGCCGCACGCAGAAGCAGATCGAATCCGAACTCTCCGCCCGCCTCACCAACATCGCGGATGTGCGCGGCTACTACGTCAACGGCCGCGGCGAGCGCGAGCTTTCCGTTACCGTCCTCAGCGACAGCCCCGCCGCCCTGGAATCCGGCATCGGCCACCTGGAAGCCGCCATGCGCCGGCTGCCCGGCTTCACGAACGTGGCCGCCAGCACCGGCCTGGACGGCCCGCAGATCCTGGTGAGCCCGCGCGTGGACGAAGCCGCGCGCTACGGCATCTCCACCGAAGCCATATCGAACGCCGTGCGCATCGCCACGCTGGGCGACATCGCCGCCAACCTGGCAAAATTCCGCGACGGCCAGCGCCTGATCCCCATCCGCGTGCAGACGGACCTGAAGCTGCGCCAGGATGTCCACGCCATCGAATCCCTGCCTGTGACAGGCGCCACCGGCATCTCCGTTCCGCTGTCCGCGGTGGCGGACGTCACCATGGGGCAGGGGCCGTCCTCCATCGAACGCTACGACAGGCAACGGCAGGTGGTGCTTGGCGCGGACCTCGCCAGCGGCCTGGCGCTCGGCTCCGCTTTGGCCAGCGTCAACGCATTGCCGGAAGCCAAAAACCTTCCCGCAGGCGTCCACATCCAGAACGGCGGCGACGCGGAAATCATGGACGAGGTGTTCTCCGGCTTCGCCATGGCCATGGGCGCCGGCCTGATGATCGTCCTCGGCCTGCTCGTCCTGCTGTTCCGCAGCGTGTTCCAGCCGCTGACCGTGCTGTTCTCGCTACCTTTGTGCCTCGGTGGCGTGATCCTGGCCTTGCTGCTGACCGGCCAGCCGATCAGCCTGCCCGTCGCCATCGGCATCCTCATGCTCATGGGCATCGTCACAAAGAACGCCATCATGCTCGTGGACTTTGCCCGGGAACGTCAGGCGCAGGGCATGTCCCGCCGGGACGCCATCATCGACGCCGGCCGCAAACGCGCCCGCCCCATCGTCATGACCACCATCGCCATGGTCGCCGGCATGGTCCCCAGCGCGTTGAGCCTGGGCGACGGCGGCGAATTCCGCGCGCCGATGGCCACCGGCGTGATCGGCGGCCTGATCGTCAGCACCGTGCTGTCGCTGGTGTTCGTGCCGTCACTTTACACCGTGATGGACGGGCTATCCCGGCGTGTGGGGAATCTGTTCAAGCGGCTGCTGACGCCGCGAGAGAAGGAAGCAAGCAAGGACTTCTTTTTTGCAAAAAAGAAGCAAAAAACCTTTATCCATTTGAGTCCGCGACAGCACTGACAAAAGTTTTTTGCTTCTTTTTTCCAAAAAAGAAGGCCTTGCCTAAAACGTCACCCTCACCCCCCCAAATCCCCCAATCGGCGCCGCCAGATTATAGCTGCGCGGATTGGTGGCATTCGGCGCCTGATACAGAAACTCCGATGTCGTCGGCGAGAACGTCCCATACACGTAGTAGCGTCTGTCCAGTGCGTTCTGCACGCTGGCAAACAGCTGCACATGCGGCGTCACCTGATACGTTGTGTGCAGGTTGATCGTGAAAAACCCAGGCAGCTTCGGCGTCAGGTTGGCCTCGTCTCCAAACAAATACTGCCCGCTCTGCAGCACGCCGGTCCCGCCAACGCTCCAGGCCTGGGATACATTCACGTCCAACCCCGCCGTCGCCTTGCTCGCGGGAATACCCGGCAGCCGGTCGCCTTGCCTAATTGTGATGTTGCCATTGGCGTCGCCGGCCGGATTGCTACCGGCGGACTCCACAAACCCGCTCTCGAAGCTGGCCTGCGTGTAGGCATAATTTACATATGCGTTGAACAGCGCCGTCTTGTAGGCCACGTGCGCGTTGATGCCCTCCCGCCGCGTCTGCCCCACATTGGTGAAGAACGCGCGGTTGAGATTGACGCTGTTGACGAAGGCGATGTCGTCATCCGAGTTGGTGTGGAACAGGCCCACATCATAGTTCAGCCGGCCATCCTGCGTCACCTTGAACGCGCCGCGCAGCCCCGCTTCCACGGTATGCGCGATCACCTGCTTCAAATCCGGATCGCCCACGAAGAAATTCGCCAGGCTGCACGAATTTGCCGGCCCCGCGCAGGACAGTTCCGCCGGCGTCGGCGCCCGGTTTGCCTCGCTATATCCCGCATATGCGGTCAGCCACGGTGCAAACCGGTATGTGAAGCCAGCCGCCGGATTGAACCGGTTATACGCGTGCCGGCCGGTCAGGTCGCCACCGTTCTGATCAGCCAGATCGACCTCGGCAGAATTGAACCGGCCAGACAGCGTCACGGACAATCGCGGCGTCACATCCAGCGTGTCGCTGGCAAACGCGCCTTCATAGCCCGTGCTGATCGCCACCCGCACCGGGATCGTGTTGCCCGGCTCATCCAGCACCACGCCAGGACCCGTGAACACCCGGGTCAGCGGCGTCAGCCCGCCCAGGAACGCGGTCGCCGAGAACAGCGTCTGCGCGCCATCGTAACTCACGCCGCCCACAAGATGATTGGGCCGCCCGAACAGCTCGCCCGTGTCCGTCACCTGCGCGGACGCACCATAGGCGTTGGTGTTCGTCGTCTGGTCATCCAGCTCCGAATAAGGCCCGCCATGCAGGAAATCCGGAATCGTCCCGCCGCCGCGCGTTGTGGACGGCACCCCTACATCGGAACACAGCAGCCCGGACCCATCATTGCAAGGGAAATCATTGGCGCTATTGCCGTTCACCACGCGCTGCAAAAAGTAGCTATAATACGCGCCACCTTGCAGCGAGAGCGTGTCGCTCAGATGATACGTTCCGGACAGCGCGAATTGCGCGAACTTGTTGGCGATTAAATTCGGCGCGGTGAACTGCGCCGCCGGATCGGCCGCCAGCAACTGCACTGGCGCAGTGCCGGGGCCGTTCAGCACGGAGTTCGCCAGCGTCATCGTCGCGTGCAATTCTGCATCGTCCCGCCGCCAGCCCAGATCGGTGTAGAAATTCTGGATATCGGAACTTTGCAGGTCCCGCCACCCATCCTGGTGTTCCTCGCTGCCCGCCACATACAGCGCCATGTTCCCACGCTGCGCCCCGTACTGGAACTCTCCTTGCATCTGCCCGAACGATCCACCGGAGGCATCCAGCTCCGCGCCGTGATAGGAAAACCCGTCCTTCAACCGCACATTCACCGAACCGCCCAGCGCGTTCAACCCGAACACCGGATTGGACCCCTCCACGTTCACCCGCGAAATCGCCAGATCCGGCACCAGATCCCAGTTCACCGTGTCGCCGAACGCCTGGTTGAACCGAACCCCGTTCAAATAGACCGCAATCCCCTGGCTGGTGCCCTGCAGCGGCGAGGACTCGAACCCGTCCAGGAACAGCGCCGGCTGAAACGGATTGCCCGCCGCGGAATCCAGGGACAAACCCGCCACCTGCGTGTCCAGCGCGTGCAACACATCCGGCGTGCCGTCCCGCGAGAGGTCCGCGGCGCTCAGCACGGTCGTGTTGCCTGGCACTTTGTCGCGATCGATCCCCGCGCCGAGCAGGGGGGAGGTGCCGATCACGGTGATTTCCTCGGGGGCGGATTGCGCCCACGCGGGAAGCGCCCAGAGGCAAGTTAAGGCAAGGCAAGCAGTTCTTTTTCGAGAAAAAGAACCAAAAAGCTTTTGCGCCCTGTCGGATGCTGGCCCCACCGCGCGCCCCAAACAGACAAAAGTTTTTTGCTTCTTTTTTTCAAAAAAGAAGGCCTTTTTTTCTTTC
>CAZZYR010000130.1:0-6719 GCA_964658235.1 uncultured Acetobacteraceae bacterium
GGACGCGCGCTCCACGCTGGTGCCCATCCCGTAGCGATTATTCTCGATCACGTACACGCACGGCAGTTTCATCAGCGCCGCCAGATTGAAGCTCTCGAATACCTGGCCCTGGTTGGACGCACCCTCGCCCATATAAGCAATCGCCACGTGGCGGTTGCCGCGATACTGGTTGCTGAACGCCAGACCCGTCCCGATGCTCACCTGCGCGCCCACAATCCCGTGCCCGCCGAAGAAATTCTGCGCCCGGCTGAACATATGCATGGAGCCCCCCTTGCCGCGGCTATAGCCGGTGGCCCGCCCGGTCAGCTCCGCCATCACCCCGCGCGGCTCCATCCCCGTCGCCAGCATGTGGCCGTGATCGCGATAGCTGGTGATCACCTGGTCGCCCGGCGACAGCGCCAGTTGCACGCCCACCACCACCGCCTCCTGGCCGATATACAGGTGACAGAAACCGCCGATCAGCCCCATGCCATAGAGTTGGCCAGCCTTCTCCTCAAACCTCCGGATGCGCAGCATGTCCGCCCAGGCTGTCTGCAGCACATCCCGGTCGGTCTTGTTCTGGATCAGGCTGGCTGCGTCCGCATCCGCCATGGTGTCTCTCCACATACGACTTTAGTCGCAGACCATAGCGCACGGGCAGGGTGCCACAAGACTGCTCCCTGTGAATGAGGCGCGCACCAGCCGCAGGTCAATCGCACGATCGGTTGCGTGATGCAGACCTTATCGGGAGCGCCCTGCCGTAAGGGTCAGCTCACCAGGCGGCGCGGCAGGTCAGAACAGCTTGCCGCTTTGGCTATACGGCACCACCACGTCTGACGGATCAGCCAGGTTCAGCTGCGCCCGCGCCCGTTCATCCAGCGTGTCAGGGTCTATATGGTTGGCGCGCAGTCCGCCAACCCGTGTCTCCCATGCCGCCCGTTCCGCCTCGGCCTGCGCCAGTTCCGCGTTTGCATGCACAAGCTGCTGCTGACGTAATGCGTAGGACCGCAAGCCATGGTCGCCGCGCAGCGCGTTCCAGCCGAAATAGCCCGTCAGCGACAGGAACAACACCGGCGGAATCGCCGCCTGGGCCAAGCGTTTGGCGGTGCGGATCACGTTCAAGCCAGACACTCCCTATATGTGCCGCGACCATACCTAAAAATCCGAGCCGGCAGAAGTGCCTAGTCACACCCTACCCGTAGTCAGCTTGCCGTGAGAGACTGCCGCCATGTCCGATGCCGCTGCCCACAGCCTGACCGCTCACGCGCCCGCCCCCCACGCATCTGCTGCCCACGGGCACATCTTCCTGGCGCCTGGCCACGAAAGCGCGGAGCGCCGCACCTGGGCGGTCATCTGGCTCTGCCTGGCCATGATGGTGGCTGAAATCGGCGGCGGCTGGCTGTTCGGCTCCATCGCGCTGATCGCGGACGGTCTCCACATGTCCACTCATGCCGGCGCGCTGCTACTGGCTGCACTCGCCTACCGCTATGCCCGAAGCCACGCGCAGGACAGCCGGTTCACCTTCGGCACCGGCAAGTTCGGTGATCTGGCCGGATTCACCAGCGCCATCGTGCTCGCCATGATCGCGCTTCTGATTGGCTACGAAGCGCTCGGGCGCCTGTTCGCCCCCATCCCGATCCATTTCGGCGAGGCCATCCCCATTGCCTGCCTCGGTCTGGCCGTCAACGTCGCAAGCGTCTGGCTCCTCGGCTCAAACCATGATCATGGCCACGGGCACGGACACAGCCACGATCATCACGGGCATGACCACCACATCCACGATCAGCACAGCGCCGGGCAAGCAATCGCCACGGCAAACGGCCCCATGGTCCTGGACATCTTCGAGGACGGCGTACCCCCACGCTTCCGCCTCACCCCCGCCGCCTCCGGCTTGGCCAGAGTGGAGACCTTACGGTCCGATGGGACGCGCCAAATCTTCACGCTGCAGGATCGCGGGGCCTTCATGGAATCGCCCGAGCAGATACCTGAGCCGCACGCTTTCGAGGCCATGCTGCATCTGGACGGGCAGACCCACCGCCTCACCTTCGCCGAACCTGCCGAAGGCCATGCCCACAATCACGCCGCCAGCCGGGACAACAACATGCGCGCCGCGGTGGTCCACGTCATCGCGGACGCAGCCGTCTCCGTCCTGGTCATTGCCGGTTTGCTGCTCGCCCGAGCTTTTGGGTGGAACTGGATAGATCCGGTGGTCGGTATCGCCGGCGCCCTGGTCATCGCAAGCTGGGCTTGGGGACTGGTGCGGGACACCGGCGCCATCCTGCTGGACATGAATCCGGACCCGCCCATGGCGCAGCGCCTACGCGAAGCCGTTGAATCGGGCGGCGACCTCATCTCGGACCTGCATCTCTGGCGCCTCGGCCCAGGCCATCTCGGCGCCATCGTCTGCGTGCAAACGGACCAGAAGCGCGACACTGCCTATTACCGCGCGCGCCTCAGCACCTTCACCACGCTTTCCCACCTCACCGTCGAAGTGCATCACACCCACGAAATCCCTGCATGAGTGGTCCCACCGCCCGGATCATCCTGGTCGCCGCAACGCTCCCGCTGCTCGCCGCGGCGCATGCGGACGCCGCCGGACACCTCGCCGCGGACCAGGTGCGCGCCATCGCCACCCACGCGCCTGCCGGCCACGCAAATCTTGCCGGTCAGGACATGCGGAATGACGATCTGACCGGAATGGACCTCAGCGGCGCCAATCTCGCCCACGCCAACCTCGCCGGCGCAAACCTCCATGGCGTCCGCCTCGTCGGCGCGGATCTCTCAGGCGCTGACCTCAGCCACGCCGACCTCACTTTTGCCTGGATCATGCGCGCCAAGTTCGATCACGCGAACCTGCACGGCGCCACCCTGCAAACCGTCATCACGTCGGACGGCATGGACAACAAGGCGGAAACCGCGGCCAGCTTCGTCGGCGCGGACCTGTCGGACACGTCGGCCACCGTGCATTTCAGCCTCGATGATATGCGCGGCGCCAATTTCCGCGGCACCCGCCAATCCGTGGTGCTCGCCAACCAGTCCATGGGCATGCTGCGCAGCGAATATGTCAGCGCCAATCTTGATGGCGCCGATTTCACCGGCGCTCAGCTCGGCCGAATCACGTTCGCTTTCGCCAAGTTGAACAAGGCCATCTTTCGCGGCGCTGATCTGACACGCGCGGACTTCACCGGCGCGTATCTGAGCGGCGCGGATTTTACGGGGGCGAAGCTGGATAATGCGAATTTTGAGTCGGCGACGATGGATGGGGTGAAGAAGTAAGGCCTTCTTTTTTTCAAAAAAGAACTGCTTCCTTAAACTACGGCCCTCCGCACGCGTGCCCTTACCCGCCGCAACGGCTGCTCCACCGCCACATGCAGCACGATCGCCATCCCGATCGCCCCCAGAATCGCCAAACCATACGGCACCACGCCACGTTGCGCGGACAGGCTCGCCAAAAGCGTCAGCACCACGCCATGCCCAATATACAACGGATACGAGAGCTCCCCCAGCCGCCGGTCCCACACCCGCCACGCAGCACGCGGCGACGGCGCGCGCGCCAGCCACAGCAGCACGCCGAACAGCACCGCCAGAATGGGCAACTGATACGCCAGCACCGGATCGCCCCGCTCGCCGCAAAAGATGAACGCCACCGGCACGCACACAGCAACGCCCGCCAGATGCAGCCGCGCCCCGCGTGACGGCGCACGCAACGCAAGGAACGCGCACACGCCAAACGCAAAGAACGGCACATTCAGGATCTGCCGCGTGCCGCCCGCATGCTGCGCAAGCCGCAGCAGGAACACCGCGAACGCCGCGTAAGCCGCGAGAAACGCGGCAACCCCAATGCCCCGCGCCCAAGCCGGTGTACGTCCTCGCATCATCAGCCAGCACGTGACGAACGCGGCCAGGTAAAAGGCGAACTCCACCCGCAACGTCCAAGCGAACGGAATGAAGGAAAACGCCTGCAAGCTGATCCGCCTTGCCGGCAGGCCGGGCACAATTTCCAGCACCGCCGCTACAATCACCCGCCACTGCCATGGCGACCCATGCAACGGCTCGTCCAGCGCCACCAGCCGGCCCGTTCCCGCCAGCCACCCATCCACAACCACCGTGATCGCCAGCGCCGCCAGATACGGCGGCACCACGCGCAGCGTCCGGTTCACCAGGAACGCCCCCGGCCGTCCCGCATAGAAACTCCCCACCGCCTCCGCCACGATGAAGCCGGACAGCGCGAAGAACACCGCTACGGCCACAGCGCCCAGCTCCAATTGATACAGCATCCGGCGCTGCCCCTCCGGCAGCAGCAGCAGCCCGTGCTGCGCCAGCACCATCATTGCCAGCCCAAACCTGAACGCGCCAAAAGGCCGATATACAGGAGCCTGCTTCATCATTCCGGCACGGCCGTACCTCCGGCTGACAGGCGGCCGAGCCGCACCCGATCTGGCGCGCAGCGGACCGCACGGCTACTGTGCACGCTTTCGTGAGCCTACAGGAGTGGCCAGCGTGTCCATGCCGAACGCATCCGCGCCACGCGCCCGCTGGCTCTTCATGTCCCCGCGCGACATCTTCCTGTTTCTCGGCAGCGCCAAGACCGACGGCCAGATCGCCCGCTTGCGCGCAACCGAAGGCGCCCGCGCCGCGTTCGAGGCCGCCTATGCGAACTCGCCAGACCCCTGGCTTTCGGCGGACCGCCGTTACTTCTACCAGCGCTGGAAATACGAAGGGATGATGGCCATGCTCCCCGCCGGACGGCGTTTCAGCCATGCGCTGGACCTCGGCAGCGGAGTCGGTGCCCTCAGCCTCGCGCTCACCGCGGTGGCGGACGACGTGCTCGGCCTGGACATCGCGCAGACCGCCGTTGACCGCGCCACCACCCTGGCGGATGGCAAACCCGGCCTGCGCTTCGAACAAGGAGACGTCACCGCGCTGGACCCGGCGTTGGACGGCAGGTTCGATCTGGTCCTGGTTGCGGACACGCTCTACTACCTGGACGAGGTGGATGATGTCAGCCTGCGCCAGATCGTCGCCCGCATCGCTCGCCTGCTGGCGCCAGGCGGCCTCTGCCTCGTCGCCAACCATTATTTCTTCGCCGCGGACCGCGACTCCCGCCTGTCCCGCCGCATCCACAACGCCTTCGCGGAGTCGCCGGCTTTCTCCGTGGACGCCGCGCAACGCCGGCCATTCTACCTGGCCTCCCTGCTCAGCCTGCTTCCCGCCGCCCTCCCCATGCCGCTTCCGGTTCCTGCCACCGTATGAGCTGGGGCCGTACCGCGGCGCTCGCCGCGGGCGCCGCCGCCCTGGCCTGGATCCTCACCACGGTCGGGTTCGCCGTGGTCGTGCGCGACGTCGCCCTGGCCGGCTGGGCAGTGCCCGCCATGGCCACCGTTCACGTCGTCCAGCTCTACCTGTCCGGGATCGCCTGGCGTGCCTCGCTCGGTGGGGCCGGTCTTAGCGGCCGCGCCATCTTCACCGTCCGCTGGGTGCGGGAGGGCGTGAATGCCCTGCTTCCCGTGGCCCAGATCGGCGGCCAGGTCGTCGGCGCGCGCATGCTGGTGGCGCGCGGCCTCGCGCCAACCCTCGCCGTGGCCGGCACCATTTTGGACCTGACGCTGGAGGCGGCCTCCCAGCTCATCTTCACGCTCGGCGGCATCGGCATCCTCATGCTGGTGAACCGCAACCATTCCTGGCTCGCCTGGGTCAGCGGCGGCTTGGCGCTCACCGCCCTCGGCGTCGCGGGTTTCATTGCTGCTCAACGCCTGGGCGCGCTCCGCCTGGTTGAGCGCGGCGTGGACCGACTGTCCGCCACCTGGCCTGCCACCGCCAACTGGTCCATGGCTGGACTGCACGATACGCTGATGCGTCGACAGGCAGACCGCCGCGCCCTTGTGGCCGCCACGAACCTCCATCTGCTCAGCTGGGCGCTGGGCGGCGTGGAAGTGTGGATCGCGCTCCACGCGCTCGGTCACGGCGTCAAGCCGGTTCAGGCCGTGATCATTGAAAGCCTGGGCATGGCCGCCCGCAGCGCCGGCTTTGCCGTACCCGGCGCCGTCGGCGTGCAGGAAGGCGGCTTCGTGCTCGTCTGCGGCCTGTTCGGCGTGCCTGCGGAGGCCGCTGTCGCGCTGTCAGTGCTGAAGCGCGTACGGGAATTGATCGTTGGGGTGCCGGCTTTGATTGTGAGTAGGCAAGGCCTTCTTTTTTGAAAATCGCGCCACGTGCCTTGATCTGGCGAGAAAACAAGATTTATCACGAAGGCACGAAGGCAATGCTTACAAACCTACGCGGCGAGAACCCTCGCATGAGATAGCATTTGGTTCGCCTGCCTTCTTCGTGCCCTTCGTGTCGTCGCCTTTCTTCGTGCCTTCGTGGTGAATCCCTGCTTGCTTGCCTTACTTCAAAACACTCGCCAACTTCATCGCAATCCCCGTATTCCCCTTCACCTTCAGCTTCCCCGTCATGAACGCCATTGTCGCATCCAGCTGACCGTGCATGATCTTCGTCAGATCATCCGGGCTCACCACCAGCGTGCAATCGGCATCCTCATCGTCATGCGACATCACTGCCGGAGTCTGCGTGCCGTCCACAAACAGCCGGTCGTCGCCAAAATCGAATTTCAGCTTCGCGCCCAGCTCGCTGAACTGCGCCATCCGCGGGGCCAAGGCCGCCTCGATATCCGCAACGCTCATCCTGTGCTCCCTTCCCTTTAAGTTACCCCGCACGCTACCGGCGCCACCTAACGCTGTAAA
>CAZZYR010000131.1:0-3536 GCA_964658235.1 uncultured Acetobacteraceae bacterium
CCCTCGCGCCATGTGGAGCTCACCTGCAGGATCGCCGGGCCGGACAGGCCGCGATGCGTTACCACCATGCCCTCTTCGAACCGTGCGCTTCCGACGCGGGCGGCCACCGTTGTGGACACGCCGGCTAGCCCCGCAATGCCCGCCAGTTCCTCGCCCCCCAGCGTAAAGGGCACCAGCCCGGGCCGCGGCGCCACGACCGCCAGCCCGAACTGCTCCGCGATGCGATAGGCCAGCCCCGTGGCCCCGATCTTCGGGATGGACAATCCGCCAGTCGCCAGCACCAGGCTTTCGGCTTCGATGTCACCCACGCGGAATTTGTCGGCGCGCGAGACCTCTCCCACGTGCGTGCCCAGCCGGATCTCCACATTCGCCGCGGCGCATTCCGCCAGCAGCATTTCCACGATCTGCCGTGCGGAGCCGTCGCAAAACAGTTGGCCGAGAGTCTTCTCGTGCCAGGCGATCCTGTGTTTTTCGACCAACTCCAGAAAGTCCCGCGGGGTGTAACGCGCCAGCGCGGAGCGCGCGAAATGCGGATTTTCGGAGATGAACCGGTCCGGCATGCAATGGATATTGGTGAAATTGCAGCGTCCGCCGCCGGAGATCAGGATTTTCTCGCCGGCGCGGGCCGCGTGGTCCAGGACGAGCACGCGGCGGCCGCGCTGGCCTGCGGTGAGGGCGCACATCAGGCCGGCAGCACCGGCGCCCAGGATCAGGACATCGATATCTTCCAAAGTTTCGCGGCTCTGCACGCCGCCGCACGGACCGTCAAGCAATCCGCTTGCTGTAGAAGATCATGTCATGACCGGGCGGATACTCCTTGATCCGCCCGAATTCGATAAACCCAAGCCTTTCGTAGAAGCCGGGCGCCTGAAAGGTCCAGGTGTCCAGCCAGATCCCGATCAGCCCGCGCCGCCGCGCCTCGTTCTCGGCCAACTCCATGATCGCACGGCCAAGTCCCACGCCACGAGCCGGGCCCAGCATCAGCAGATCGATGAACAGATAGCCAAATCCGGTGTAGCCCCACAGGCCACCCACCACGGTCCCGCCGCCATCCCGCACGGTCACCACCAGCTGATCGCGTCGCGAAGGCCCGCCGGCTTCGTCATTATACGCGCGAAGCAGCGCCAAGATGATCTCCCGATGCGCCTCATCGGGCTCGGCTTCCAGTTGGATTGTCCAGTCGGCAGAGGTCAAAGGCGCGCATCCCGCGGTTCAGTTCAGCGCAATCTCCACCGGCTTCTCCGCCACCACCATCCACATAAGTGAGAGGGCGGCACGGAAACAGGATTCAGTGCTGATCACGCGCGGCCCGCGTCGCGCAGCCACCCGGCGTAGGCGCCTGTGGGCAAATGATCGCCGATCATCACGAAGCTGTTCGGCCTGTGGCAAGGCTTCTCCAACTTCCAGCTCTCCCTAGGTATAGACGTGGCGGCGCTTCAAACCACCGCCCAAGCCCGGGCTGAACGCGGCGTTGATGTCTTTCTGAAGATCCACGCGGCAGACGGTTTTTATTGAAAAACGGCCGTATATCTCTTCCCCCGGAGTTCCCATGCGCATCCGCACCCTTTCCGCCGTCCTCATCGTCAGCGCCGGCATGTTTGCCTTGTACGCGTGCTCCGAACGGGCTACCCTCCCCCTTGAAGCCGGAATTGGCCCCAACCCGGCACTGCCGCCGCCGCACCCGGGCATCCTTCCCACCGTCAATGTCGCCACCGCCATCGGCTGGCCGCCGGGCGCCACGCCTGTCCCGGCGCCCGGCCTCGCGGTCAGCGCGCTTGCGACAGGCCTTGCCCATCCGCGCTGGTTGTACACGCTGCCAAACGGCGATATTCTGGTTGCCGAGACGAGCGAGCCTGCCAACCGCCCGGCGGATAGCGCCGGTATCAAGGGTTATGTGGCTGGCCTGATCATGAAGCGCGCCGGAGCGGAAGTGCCAAGCGCGGACCGGATTACCCTGCTGCGGGAGCAGCCGCAGGGGCCGGCCCAGCGCTTCACCCTGCTGACCGGCCTGCACTCGCCGTTCGGCATGGCGCTGGTGGGCAACGACCTTTACGTGGCGGACACGGACGCCCTGCTGCGCTTCCCCTACCAGGCTGGACAGACCAGCATCACCGCCCCTGGTCAGAAGCTGACGGATCTGCCGGCCGGGCCGATTGACCACCACTGGACGAAGAACGTGGTTGCCAGTCCGGACGGGGCCAAGCTGTTCGTCAGTGTGGGATCCAACAGCAACGTGGCGGAGAATGGCATTGCCGCGGAGGACGGCCGCGCTGCGATCTGGGAGGTGGACCGCGCCAGCGGCGCCCACCGCATTTTTGCGTCCGGCCTGCGCAATCCGGTGGGCATGGGCTGGGAGCCGGCCAGCGGCGCGCTGTGGACCTCCGTCAACGAACGCGACGAGATCGGCAGCGACCTGGTGCCGGACTATATGACCCATGTGCAGGATGGCGGGTTCTATGGGTGGCCGTATAGTTATTACGGTCAGCACGTGGATAGCCGTGCGCCGTCCCGGCCGGATTTGGTGGCGCGCGCCATAGCGCCGGATTACGCGCTGGGGCCCCATACCGCGTCACTCGGCTTGGCTTTTTCTCGCCCGGGCGCGCTGCCGGATGTATTCACGCACGGTGCCTTTATCGGCCAGCACGGCAGCTGGAACCGCAAACCGCGCAGTGGCTACAAGGTGATTTTCGTTCCGTTCACCGGCGGCCACCCCAGCGGCGCGCCGGTGGACGTGCTGACCGGCTTCCTGGACCGCGACATGAATGCGCAGGGGCGTCCGGTGGGTGTGGCCTTGGACAAGGATGGCGCCTTGCTGGTGGCGGACGATGTGGGCAACACTGTCTGGCGGATTGCAACCGCAGGCAGGTAGAGACTTGGCGCATGCAACGGCGGATCTGATATGAAGCTGCATGGGCTGTTCGGACGCCGTCCCCATGCGGAGATCACCGTGACCTCAGCCACGCTCGATCTGTTCCTGTTGCGCACCGGCCGCGACACCTGGCTGACGTTAGAGCCGGGATCGACGGATATCGGCATGGCGGCCGCCACCACGCCTGACACTGCTATCCTAGCGGCGATTCCTCGCGGCGCGCCGCAGAGCGGCATGCTGATAGCGCCGGACGGCCGCCCGATCAGCGTTGAGGGGGACGGCATGACCGCGCCGGCCGTATCGTTCCGCTTGCGTCGCGTTCCGGGCGGGCGGGTGGAGCTACGACACCCGGTGGCGCCGGTGCGCCATTTGGGCGTGCTGACGGGTATCCCGTTCGGCCGGGCCAACCGTGTGCTGTTTGACCGGGTGGGCGACAAGGTCCTGGACCGATTCGAGCTTCATCCGGCACCGGCGGACATTCTGGCGGAACCGGGCCGCCTGCTGCTGCGGGAGATCGCGCTGGCCACGGCGCCGCCGCTGGGCGCGGACCGGCTGATGGCGCTGTTGCATGCCGGCACGGTGCGCGCAGCGCTGGCCGAGCCGCTGATCCGTGCGCTGCCTTCGGACGAACTGGCCATCCTTGCGCGCCGCCTGATGACTCAGCCGG
>CAZZYR010000131.1:3636-6708 GCA_964658235.1 uncultured Acetobacteraceae bacterium
GCGCTGCCTTCGGACGAACTGGCCATCCTTGCGCGCCGCCTGATGACTCAGCCGGCGGATCTCGCGCTGCTTCGCCGCGCGATGCCGGACGATCCCTGGATCGACGCGGCATTGCCGGACCTGATTGCCTGGTGCGCGCGGGACCGTCCGGCCACCGTGCACGGCGTGTCACCCGCGGCGGACGACCACGTGGCCATCCTGCAGTCGGGCGAGCTGCGGCCGCAGGCCGGCGTGGCGCTGCACGCGCTGGCCCGGCGCACGGTCGCGCCGCGACGGACTTGCGCCGTGCTCGCCACGGCCCGCAACGAAGGCCCCTACATATTGGACTGGCTGGCGCACCATCGCGCGGTGGGCTTCGAACACGCGGTGATCTACAGCAACGACAACGATGACGGGTCCGACGAGCTGCTGGACCTGCTGGCGCGCCACGGCGAGATCACCTGGGTGCGCAACGAGCTGAGCCCCACGGCACGCGCGCAATGGAAAGCCTACGGCCATGCCTTCAAGGCGCTGCCGGATTTGCTGGACTTCCGTTGGACCATGGTGCTGGACCTGGACGAATATATGGGGTTCCGGCCGGACATGTTCGCCTCCGTGCAGGAGCTGATCGGCTGGCACGAACACCAGCCGATCGATGCGCTGGCGTTGCGGTGGCTGACCTTCGCGTCCGGGCGGATGGAAAGCTTCCACGATGCGCCGTCCACCCGCCGGTTCCGGCTGCGGGAGCCGGATGTGAGCCCGCTGTTCAAGACGATGGCGCGGGCGAATTTGTTCTGGGACTCGCACTGCCACTTCCCCTTCCCCACGATGGATGCGCCGTTCGCTTTCAAGCTGGAGGATGGTGCTGCGTGTCATCACATGGGCAAGCTGAAGGGCCTGAAAGTGCCGGAAGACCCGGTGACCGCGGACACGGCCTGGGTGGCGCATCACGTGTATCGCAGCGCCGGGGAGGCTTTGGTGAAGGCAAGCCGGGGGGATGCCACCTGGAACGCCGCCAGCCGCGCGGATAGCGACCGCCTGGACACCATCGTCAAGCGCTTCGTAGCCCTGGCGGACCACCCTGGGCTTGTAACCGATGACCGCACGCTGAATTGCGCGCCCACCCTGGATGCCCAGCTGACCCGCCTGCGCGGCCTGGCTGGCGTGCGGGCCTGTGACGATGCCATCAAGCACCGGTACGGGGCTCAGGTGGGCGCGCTGTGTCAGGCCTTCCTGGATGCGTCGATTTCGGACGATCGGCCGAAGGAGTTCCGGCAGTTCCAGAATATCCTGCGCAACCAGGCGGCGCGGCGGCGGGAGGTTGCGGCGTAGAAGGCAAGGCAAGCAGTTCTTTTTTGAAAAAAAGAACCAAAAAACTTTTATCTATTGAGTCCGCGACAGCACTGAAAAAGGTTTTTTGCTTCTTTTTTGCAAAAAAGACGGCCTTTCCTTCCTGCCTGCCGTCGAGGAGTCTGCAATTTTGCAACTCCGATTCCGCGAGATTGCCTTACCTAACCGCTGTCTCCGGTGCTAGGGCGTCGGCAACAAGACGATGCGGGGAACGGACATGCGCGATATCGGCCATTATGTGAACGGACAGGCTGTGCCCGGCGGCGGGCGCTGGGGTGAGGTGTTCAACCCGAACACCGGCGAGGTTCAGGCGCGCGTGGCGCTTGGCACTGCGGCCGAGCTGGACGCAGCCGTGCAGGCTGCCGCGGCCGCGCAGGTGGGGTGGGCGGCGACGAATCCGCAGCGCCGCGCGCGCGTGATGTTCGAGTTCAAGCGGCTGATCGAGCGGGATACGGCCAAGCTGGCGGAGGTGCTGTCCAGCGAGCACGGCAAGGTGGTGGCCGATAGCCGCGGCGATATCCAGCGCGGGCTGGAGGTGATCGAGTTCGCTTGCGGAATTCCGCATGTGCTGAAAGGCGAGTTCACCGAGGGCGCGGGACCGGGCATCGATATTTATTCGATGCGGCAGCCGCTGGGTGTGTGCGCGGGCATCACGCCGTTCAATTTTCCGGCGATGATTCCGATGTGGATGTTCGGCATCAGCATCGCGGTGGGCAACAGCTTCATCCTCAAGCCGTCCGAGCGCGATCCGACGGTGCCGGTGATGCTGGCGGAGCTGATGATGGAGGCAGGCGCGCCGGCGGGTGTGCTGAACGTGGTGCATGGCGACAAGGAGATTGTGGATGCGATCCTGAAGCATCCGTTGATTCGCGCGGTGAGTTTCGTGGGATCCTCCGATATCGCGCAGTATGTGTATGCGACGGGGACGGCGCACGCCAAGCGCGTTCAGGCGATGGGCGGGGCGAAGAATCACGGCGTGGTGCTGCCGGACGCGGATCTGGACCAGGTGGTGAAGGATCTATCGGGCGCGGCGTTCGGCTCGGCAGGGGAGCGGTGCATGGCGCTGCCGGTTGTGGTGCCGGTGGGACGGAAGACAGCGGACGAGTTGCGTGAGCGCATGGTGGCGGAAATTTCCACCTTGCGTGTTGGCGTCAGCAGCGATCCGGATGCGCAGTTTGGGCCGGTGGTCAGCGCCGCGCACCGGGACCGGATTGCGGACTATATCCGCATCGGCCAGGAGGAAGGCGCGGAGCTGGTGGTGGACGGGCGCGGGTTTGCGATGCAGGGCTATGAAAAGGGGTTCTTCATTGGACCGTCCCTGTTCGATCATGTGAAGCCCGCGATGAAGACGTATCAGGACGAAATCTTCGGGCCGGTGCTGCAGATTGTCCGCGCGGAGACGGCGGATGAGGCGATGGGACTGGCGTCCGATCACCAGTATGGGAATGGCGTGGCGATCTTCACACGCAATGGGCGGGCGGCACGCGATTTCGCGTCCCGCGTGAATGTGGGCATGGTGGGGATCAATGTGCCGATCCCGGTTCCGGTGGCGTATCACACGTTTGGCGGGTGGAAGCGGTCCGCGTTTGGAGACACCAACCAGCACGGCATGGAAGGCGTGAAGTTTTATACCAAGGTGAAGACGGTGACGGCGCGCTGGCCGGAGGGTGAGGTGGCGGATGGGTCGTTTATCATTCCGACAATGAAGTAAGCAGTTCTTTTTTGAAAAAAAGAACCAAAAAA
>CAZZYR010000132.1:0-6672 GCA_964658235.1 uncultured Acetobacteraceae bacterium
GTGGCGCGGGGGAGCATGCCGTATTCGGCGGTGACCCAGCCGAGGCCCTTGTTACGCATGAAGGGTGGCACTTTCGACTCGACGCTGGCGGTGCAGAGGACTTCCGTGCCGCCCATGCGGATCAGGCAGCTGCCTTCGGCGTGGTGGGAGAAGCCAGGTTCGATGGAGACGCTGCGCAGGGCGTCGGCGGCGCGGTTGTTCAGTCGCATGGGAAGGTCCGATCAGGCGTGAGCGGCTGCCTCTAGCGCGTATCCCCGCCGGTCAAAAGCGCGGCCGAGACTATGCGTTGGCGACCGGCATCCCCTTGAGGACTGCGTTGATGTCGTAGCGTTGTTCGGCGAGGGTTTCAGCGTCCCACATGCTGCGTTCGATACCGAGGAAATCGCCGTCATAGACGTGGATGGCGCCGCTGAGCTTGGCGATGGGGTTCACGACGGAGTGGATCACGTCGCGGCCAAGGATCGTGACGTCGCCGGCGCCCAGGGCACAACCGCCGGCGGCCTCGATCTGGTAGCGGGCGGGGTTGGCGGCGCGGCGCCAGAAGATGTTGTCCTCGCGCCCGCAATGCATGCCGATCACGGCGGTCATCATGTGGTTGTGCGGCAGGGTGACCTGCTGTGGCGCCCAGATGATGTCCAGCACGGTGAGGTCCGGGGCACTGTGCAGGACAGTGATGCCGGCGCCGGCGGGCGTGCCGAGGCAGCGGCGCAGCGAGCCGGCGTCCGAGACGGCGCGGGCGACGACCTCCTTCATTGCCTGGCGAGAGCGGTCCGCCAGGGAGGCGCGGAGGTCGGCAATGAAGTGGTCGAGGTCGAACATGGCCTAACGCTCCAACAGTCCTTGCCCTGATACCGCATTGCGGCAGACAGAAAACCGGAACTATCGTCAGCCATTCAAAAAAGTTTGTTTGGTTCTTTTTTTTCAAAATAGGAATTGCTTTCTTGCTCGGCTGTCACACCACTGGGTCATTTACGCGCAACACGTTATACTGCTCCGATGGATTTCGCGCCGAAGCCGCTGCCGCCTGGCCTGGACCCCCGCGCCGCCGCCGTTCTGCGCGAGATCGTGGAGCAGTATGTGGGCACCGGGGAGCCGGTGGGCAGCCGGACGCTGGCCAGGCGGCTGCCGATCGCACTTTCGCCCGCCACGATCCGCAACGTGATGGCGGACCTGACCGACGCGGGGCTGCTGTTCGCGCCGCATACGAGCGCGGGGCGGCTACCGACGGACAGAGGATTGCGGCTGTTCGTAGACGGGCTGCTGCAATTCGGCGATTTGTCGCTGGATGAGCGGGAGGGGATCAGCCGCCAACTGGCGGCGCACGGACGTAGTCTGCAGGACACGCTGAGCGATGCGTCCGCAATGCTGTCTGGGCTGAGCCAGGCGGCGGGGATGGTGCTGGCGCCGAAATCCGATGGCGCGATCAAGCATATCGAATTCGCGTCACTAGGGTCCGGACGGGCGCTGGTGATCCTGGTGGCGGCCGACGGGCAGGTGGAGAACCGGGTGATCGAGATCCCGGCCGGGCTGCCGCCATCGGCGCTGACGGAGGCTGCGAACTATCTGAACGCACGGGCGGCGGGGAGCACGCTGGTAGAGCTGCGCCGGCGGGTGGCCGAGGAGATGGCGACGGACCGCGGGCAGCTGGATTTGCTGGCCGCCGGGGTGGTGGAGGCGGGGCTGGCGACGTGGTCGGCGGCGTCATCGCGCGGCGGCAGCCTGATCGTGCGGGGGCAGGCGCGGCTGCTGGCGGATGTGACGCAGATCGAGAATCTGGCGGCCATCCAGGTGCTGTTCGACCGGCTGGAGACGCAGGAGACGATGCTGCGGCTACTGGAGCTGGCCGAGCAGTCCGACGGGGTGCGGATCTTCATCGGGGCGGAGAGCGCCCTTTTCGGCACCAGCGGCGTTTCGATGATCGTGGCGCCGGCGCGCAACGCTGCGGACCGGATCGTGGGGGCGATTGGGGTGATCGGGCCGACGCGTATCAACTATGGGCGGATCATCCCGGTGGTGGATTATACCGCGCGTGTCATCGGGCGATTGCTGGGGTAGGCTGGGCGGCGATGGACGATTTGCTTCCGTGCTGAGAGCAACATGCTGACGATCCCATGCTGACGGCGGGCGATATGTGGCGGCAGGTGAAGTACCGGCGCGCCGTGGTAGTGGACAGCCGCGAGGGGTTCGACGCGGCGCTGGCGCGCAGCCCGCGCTACATCGTGGTGGAAGGCAGCGAAGCGTTGCGCGCCTACGCGGCGAGCCTGGCGTATCGCGGCGGGCAGGAGGCGGCCCGGTTGGAGGCGGCTTCCGGTCCGGCGGATGGGCCAACCTACATGATGCTACCGACGGTGGGACGCATACGTGACGGCTACAGACAGCGCGGCGCGCCAGTGCGGCGGGTGCGGGATGGCACTGTTTCCTGGCGCCTGCCGGCGGGCATGGGAACGGTTCTGGTGGCCTGCGGCGGGTTGGTGGCGGCGCTCCTGGGGGAATGGTTCAGCTACCGGGGGGACGGGATGGACATTGTCCGCGAAACGCGCCGGGCAGTCCGGCTGCCGGACGGCACGCAGACGGTGGCGTTGCCGACCCAGGTAACGTCACCGAGCCTGCACTCGGTGGTGATGCAGGTTGCTAGCCTGACGCTTCTGGCTTTGGCCGCCGCTGCTCTCGCCTATCTGGTTTGGCAGGCGATGGGCGCCGGACGCGATATGGCGGTGAGCTGGCGCGTGGATCACCGCGTGCAAGGGCGGCTGGTGATCGCCCGGGTCAGGACGTCGATTGACTGAAAAGCCAGCAATTGGGGCGGATGAGAGGCGTGATGACGGCCTAGCCGCTCTTGTCCGGGCGCATCGGATCGCTTACCTGCGGCGCATGAGCGAGACAACTGAAACCCCTGAACCGGAGAGCGTTGCCGAGGGCAGCGAGGCGTTGATGAGCGAAGCGGCACGCCGCATCGCCGAGCTTGAGGCCGAGCGCGAGGATTTTCGCGACCGCTGGATGCGCGCCGAGGCGGAAATCCAGAATGTGCGGTCGCGCAGCAAGCGCGAGGTGGATGAGACGCGCCAGTATGCGGTGCAGAAATTCGCCAAGGATGTTGTGGAGGCGGCAGAGAATTTGCGGCGCGGGATTTCCAGCCTGCCGCCGGCGACGCCTGGCGAACCCGAGATCGTGGCCAAGCTGCGTGACGGGTTCGAGGGCGTGGAGCGCAGCTTCGTGGCATTGCTGGAGCGCAATCACATCCTGGCCGACGACCCGGTGGGCAAGCCGTTCGATGCGAATCTGCACCAGGCGATGGCGGAGCAGCCGACCGCGGAGCACCCGCCTGGCACGGTGGTGCAGAGCTGGAGCAGGGCGTGGACGCTGAACGGCAGGCTGTTGCGCCCGGCGATGGTGGTGGTGGCGAAGGCCGAGGGCGCGCCTGGGGTTGATACGAAAGCGTAAGGCAAGGTCTTCTTTTTTGAAAAAAAGAAGCAAAAAACTTTTTCCAGCGCTGTCGCGGACTCGATAGACAAAAGTTTTTTGTTTCTTTTTTCAAAAAAGAAATGCTTGCTTTGCTACGGTCAGAGCGCACCGCGCTTGGCGTTGTCGAACAAGGTTTTCCAAGCGGTGGCAACGGTGTCCGGCCGGAAACGCGCAAGGACGCGCGGTGTGCGGCTGCGCAGGGTGGCGACGAGATCCGTGCTGCCGGGCTGGGTGGCAAGACGCTCTATCCCCGTGGCGATCGCGTCCGTGTCGTAGGGGTCCACGTAGAGGACCGAATCCCCGAAGATGCTGCGGAAGACGGGAAGATCGGAGACGACGCAGGGCGCGCCGGCCTGCATCGCTTCGAGCGGAGAATAGCCGAAGCCTTCGTTGAAGGAGGGAAAGGCGAAGCATGCGGCGCCGCGCATAAGAGCCTGGAGTTCCTCGTGCGGCAGGTTCTGGAGATGCAGGATTCGTCCGCTGGCGACGCCAGGGCGGAGCTGAGCCAGGACCTCCGATTCGCGCCAGCCTGGGCCGCCGACGATGACCAGGCGGAGATCCGGGTCGCTGCGGGCGATGACGCGTTCCCAGGCGCGAATGAGGCCGGGGTAATTCTTACGCGGCTCCAAAGTGGAGACGGAGAGGACATAACGCAGCCCGGTGGTGGGCGGCATCCATCCAATGGGGACGGCGGCCCCCGCGCCGAGGGCGCGGAAGGTGACGTGACGGCGGATGACCGCGACAACGTCTATCCCGCGGGCCGCGCTGTCCGGCGGGGCGACGGCGCACGGAATGACGGCGGCGTGTTCCGCGCGGCTCGGGTCCAGGGTTACAAGGCTTTCAAGGCTTTGCGGCGAGTTGCAAACGAAGATGGCGTCCGGGGCGCAGGCGCGGACGAGGCGTGAATGGGCCAAAGCGAGCTTCCAGCCGGTGCCGACGACAGTGTCCGTGTCCGTGACGGGGGCCGCGTCGTGGAAACGAACAATCTGGCGGACGCCGGGAGGCAGGCGGACCGGGCGCGGCATGCAGAAAAGCACGGCGTCAAACCCGCTGGCAGCGAGACGCTTGCGCAGCGGGACAGGGGGGTGGGAGCACAGGTCTATGATGGAACTGACGGAAAGGTCCGTGGCGAAGAAGGATTGGGAGAGCACCGTGGCGCGCTGGTCCGGTGCGAGAGTGCGGGCAAACAGGACGCGCCAAAGAGCATTAAGCTGGCCGCGGTCTTCCACGGCGAGGAGCTGGTGATGCGGGCGGAGGAGCTGGCGCAGGGTTTGGAAGCGCTGGAGAACGCCGAACGGGAAGGCGCGCCGCTCCGGCTTCTCCCAGTTGCGTTCCATCCAGTGCAGCACGCCGGCGGTCAAGGCGGGTGCGTCCGCGCGGCCAGGCTTGACGCGTGGAAGGTCATGCCGGCCGGTCGGCATCAGCAGGCCTGACGCTTCGATGGAGTCGATACCGCAGAGCATGGCGAAGATGAGCCGCAGGTCCTGCGCGACGCCGACATAGCCGTCCGCAGCGTGGCTGAGATCCACCAGAACGCGGGTTTTCGATTGATGGGAGACGCTGACGGGGCCTGGGCTGGACAAAGTTGAGTCTGGCTGGCGCGGAAAGCCACTGGCGTCCGGACGGCGGCTCAGCAACAGAGGGTTGGCCCCTTCATGGGATGGCGTTCTTGAGAAATGATCGTTCATGCTCCCAACCTGCCCGGACTTCATGCACCGGTGGCAGTCGGTTAGGTGGACCCGACCGTTACCTAACGAACTGCCTTGGGAATGGTTGTCTCTGCACAGTCGCGTCATTTAACAAAAGGTTACAGCAAGCACGGTAGAGGCGCGTAAGATTAGAGGCTGCCGCCGCGGCGACCGGCGCTGGCGGCGAGGCGCAACCTGAGAGCGTTGAGCTTGATGAAGCCTTGTGCGTCCACCTGGTCGTAGGCGCCCTGATCGTCCTCGAAGGTGACGACGCGGGATGAGTAGAGGCTGTGCGGGCTGTCACGGCCCACGATGGTGACGTTGCCCTTGTAGAGCCGCAGGCGGACCTGGCCGGTGACGCTGGTCTGGCTGGTGTCGACCAGGGCCTGGAGCATGCGGCGCTCGGGCGAGAACCAGAAGCCGTTATAGATCAGCTCGGCGTATTTCGGCATCAGGCTGTCCTTGAGGTGACCGGCCTCGCGGTCCAGCGTGATGGATTCCATCGCGCGGTGGGCGGCGAGCAGGATGGTGCCGCCGGGGGTCTCGTAGATGCCGCGAGATTTCATGCCGACGAAGCGGTTTTCCACCAGATCCAGCCGGCCGATGCCGTTGGCACGGCCGAGCGCGTTGAGGCGGGTGAGAAGGGCGGCCGGGGAGAGGGGTGTGTTGTCGATGGCGGTAGGGTCGCCCTGGACGAAATCGATGGAGATTTCCGTGGCGTGGTCCGGAGCGGCTTCCGGGCTGATGGTGCGCTGGAAGACCATCTCGTCCGGCGGGAAGGCTGGGTCCTCGAGGATTTTGCCCTCGGATGAGGAGTGCAGAAGGTTCGCGTCCACGGAGAAGGGAGCGTCGCCGCGCTTGTCCCGCGTGACGGGGATTTGGTGGGCGTCCGCGAATTCCAGCAGTTTCGTGCGGCTGGTAAGCTCCCATTCGCGCCAGGGGGCGATCACTCGCACGTCCGGCTTCAGCGCATAATAGGCGAGCTCGAAACGTACCTGATCGTTGCCCTTTCCGGTGGCGCCGTGGGCAACGGCGTCCGCCCCCGTGGCTTCGGCGATTTCAATCTGGCGCTGGGCGATCAGTGGGCGGGCGATGGAGGTGCCGAGAAGATATTGGCCCTCATACAGCGTGTTGGCGCGGAACATGGGGAAGACGAAGTCGCGCACGAAGGTCTCGCGCAGGTCTTCGACGAAGATCTCCCGCACCCCGGCCTGTTCGGCCTTGCGCCGGGCGGCATCGAGTTCGGCGCCGCCATCTTCCGCGGACTGGCCGAGATCGGCGGTGAAGGTGACGACCTCGCAGGCGTAGTGTTCCTGCAGCCAGCGGAGGATGACGCTGGTGTCCAGGCCGCCGGAATAGGCGAGCACTACTTTTTTCACGCCGCGCTGGATCAAACTGGGTGCCTCCTGGTGCGGGGGCTGTAGCGGGCGGGTGGGCAGGAAGGCAAGCAAGGGTTCTTTTTTGAAAAAAAGAACCAAAAAACTTTGTCCATCGAGTCCGCGAAGCACCGACAAAAGTTTTT
>CAZZYR010000133.1:0-6631 GCA_964658235.1 uncultured Acetobacteraceae bacterium
CTTCTTTTTTGAAAAAAAGAAGCAAAAAACTTTTCTCTATTTGACCCGACACGCCGACCACGACGCGCACCGCAATTCGCAACAGTTTTTTGGTTCTTTTTTTCAAAAAAGAACCCTTCCTTCCTTTGGAGCCCCTAAATGGCCGACCCCGAAAACACCCTCCACCTCCACCTCAAAACCGGCCGCGTCGTCATCGAGCTCCGCCCGGACCTCGCCCCCAAACACGTTGAACGCGTCAAGATGCTTGCCCGCGAAGGCTTCTACGACAACACCCCCTTCCACCGCGTTATCGAAGGCTTCATGGCCCAGGGCGGTGATCCCACCGGCACCGGCACCAGCGGCAGCAAATACGGCAACCTTCCCGCCGAATTCAGCCGCACTGCCAAATTCGTCCGCGGCACCGTCGGCGCCGCCCGCACCGGTGATCCCAACTCCGCCAACAGCCAGTTCTACATCATGTTCGCCCCCGCGCCCCACCTGGACGGCCAGTACACCATCTGGGGCCAGGTCACCGAAGGCATGGAACATATCGACCAGATCAAACGCGGCAGCGGCGGCAGCGGCTCCGTCACCGACCCCGACCGCATCGTCAAAGCCCACCTGGCGGCCGACGCACCGGCGGAGTGAAGACAAGGCCAGGGGCTCTGCCCCTGGACCCTGCTGAGGCCTGAGGCCCCAGTGCCTTCCTTCACTAAAACCCGTCCAGGGCGGCACGCTTTGGTGGGGGTCTCGAGGGCAAAGCCCCCCGGCCTTGCCTTCCCCGCCTGCCCGGGGGTTGACCTCCGACGCTCTGTGCCCTTTTAGGTGCCAGCAACGAGCCTGTAGCTCAGTCGGTAGAGCACGAGACTTTTAATCTTGGGGTCGTGGGTTCGATTCCCACCGGGCTCACCATTCTTCCAAGAGATAGCTGGCCAACTTAGCGGCTTGCGAGCTGGAACTCGCGGGCTGCACGAAGGGCAGACTTTATAGGGGTGGCACGCCAACCTGTATCATCGGCGGGACCGTCCTTTGGTCCATCACCTGGACCGGAGACCACACCTATGACCTGGCGCCGAGCCAGCATTTTCCAGGGTCCGCGAACTGGCGCAGGCGCAAGCGCCCGGAAAGGGTGAGTTGGACGCGACGGAATGCGATATCGTCGTGTTTCCGGTGCTGTCGCTGTCAAATACCGATGGTCTTCGGGGAAGTCCTCAGCAAGGAAGGCCGGGAGCGATCCCGGCTTTTCTCGGCTCGTCGAGCGTGCACCTTTAGTAAGGCGGAGAGTATCCGGGCGGGGGATAATACGCCGGCGGTGGCGGGTAATATCCGCCGCCATATCCTGCCCCCGGCCCATACGCCCGACCATAGGTAGGTGCGCCGTATCTCTGTTGATAGGGGCTTGCAAACGGCCGGACCCGCCGCCTTGGCAATATCTGCGCCTGCCCAAGCTGCGCCTGGTTCAGCTGGTCCACACGTGAATCTCCGGTGTCGTTCCCGGCATCCACCCGCCTGTCGATGTTTGAATAAGGATGCGTGGCATTGGCCGCCAGCACCGCACAGGGCACGGTGAGTATCACCGCCGCCGCCGCCCAACTAGCCTTTCTCAAAATCATGTCCGAGCTCCTAACGTCGTGGGTGTATTTGGGGCTCGCGCCGCTGCCCGGCCACAGGTGCGGGGGCGGTCACCTGCTCACGCTTGCGCGATAAAGTGCGAATCTGCTTCTCTAACCCGCCTGCCGTGCATCCGCTTCTCATCTGCAACCGTATCGCCTCAAGGATCCCTCTTCAGGACCGTAGTGAGGTTCGACCGTGGCGGCATTGATTGAGCAGACATTGGGCCTGACACTCATCTCTCTTGCTGTCGGGTATCTCCTCTGCCGTTGGCTGCTCCCAGCGGTCCAAGCGCACACCAAGCTGCCCGAGGGAGCTTCGCAACTGGACGGCCAGGATTGGCGCGCCTCCCGCATCATCAGGCGCGGCAGTGGCCTTGCCCGAGACGCCAACACGCCCAAACCGGCAAATAGCCAGGATGTCGCGCCGGCAGTCGCCTAGCCTCGTGAGCAAATACGAACCGGCGATCTCGGACTTGGAAGAGGCGGTCTGGTCCGCAATCCTTCGCGCGCGCTTGGACAGCGCCCATACGCTCGCCAATCGGCTGGCCCTTGCCCTCGCGCTCGAGATGGTTCGGCAGGGCCGCACAATTTAGTAGCATCCGCATGATCGGTGCACGGTGTCGGCGTGCCGTCCATCAAACCGGCTTCAATTGCCACGCGGACAGCGTGTAGTCGCACACGAAGATCCAATACGCCTTGCCCGTCTTCGCGGCCGCCCTGTTGGCGTAGGCACGCACGTCAAGAACAGAGATTCCACCATACGAATAATAGGTTCCGGACGGTAGTTGAAACGCGCTGCCATCATCGGCCTTGATCTTGTTGGAAAAACCTTCTTTGCGCATCACCCTGTCTAGTAACGCGTAATCCGCCTCAGCCGCATTGCTCAGCTCAACCCGCGTGATGAATTTCGCCATGACGATCCGTCCCGCCGACACCGCACGAATATCGCTTACCATCTGGCAAGCTGCGTCGCACTTGGCGCGAACCAACTCATCGGCCGGGCGCAATGTGAATGCACACCAAGCTGAGATCACTAAAGTTCTGCCGCCAATAACGGCTTTGTGAGAACAAAGTTCGTCGATGCAGCTCCAGGTTGTATCTGTTTTAGCATCTGCACGCCATGCTCACTTCATCACCCCGCATGGCGCCGTTGCTGCAATGACAATCCCCTTAAACACTGTTGCTGTCGCCTGGGCTGCGTGCATGACAGCGCAAGGCAAATCAACAACTTGGTGTCAAGTCGAAAAATTGAGGCTGTGGCGTTTCTATAAGCAGATTAACCGTTGCAAAATAAATATGGGCCGTGCAAATTATGAGGCGTCACGGGACCGCATAGTGATTTTTTCAATTTTGGTCGGCGCGTGAAAAGACAGGATTGCTAATGCCAGCGGCAACACCCACGCGCCGTACGCTGATGACAGGCTTCGCTGCCTCCGTCGCATTGATAAGCCGGCCCGCCCGCGCCGGCTATCGCAGCTCAACATTTGATTGGGGCCAGATCCAGCTTCTGGATAGCGAAGACCGTCTGTTCAACATTGATCAGTCGCCCCAGCCCTGGGTTCTTATCAAACTGTGGGCGAACTGGTGCTCCGCCTGCATGCGGGAACTGGACAGCGTGTCATACATAACGCCGACGCTGGGCGCTCAAAATATAGACGTGATCATGGTCAGTCACCCGGATGACTGGGCGCTTAATCAGCAGGTCACGCGCACCCGCAACTTGCCCGTTCGCTCCGCGCGCCCGTCGCCTATGACAAGCCCGTCTGCCATTCAGGCCGGCCTGCTCAACGCGGAGGGAGATTTCTTTGTTCCACGTAGCATGCTGCTGGACAGGCGCAGCCGGACCATCGTCTGGAGCCACATGGGTGGGATGGATTGGTCCACGCAGGCGGCCGTCGAACCTATCCGGCGCTGGGTGGGATGACTTGAACGGTGCCGCCATTCGCGGCGCACGTGATTTGGAACTGCCCGTACAGAACCGCCCCTAAAGAAAACGGCCCGCCCCGATCCATCGAGGCGGGCCGTTGTCGTGTCAGGCTCTGCGCAGCAGCATCACAATCAGAACGATCAGCAGGATGGTTCCAAGCCCGATCCCGCCATAGCCGTAGTGACCATAATCGGCGCCGCCCCAGCCGCCGAACGTGGTGCCAAGGCCGCCGCCAAACAGCAGGATGACGAGAATAATAAGAAGTATCAGGCCCATGATGCGTCCCCGGTTTTTGTCACGAAGGCACACAGAACAGCCAGCCGCACAAAAAGTTGCGCCCTTCTTGTAAGACGACGGCGCGCCGGAGCCGCCGCCAGCCGGAACGGTTCAGAACAGCCCCTCCACCAACCCCGCCTCGTCAAGCCGGATGGTATTCGCCGCCGGCACCCGCGGCAGCCCCGGCATGGTCATGATGTCCCCACACAGCGCCACCACGAAGCCGGCCCCTGCCGATAGCCGCACATCGCGCACCGGCAGGACGAAATCCACCGGCGCGCCCAACGCCTTCGCATCGCCCGAAAAACTATACTGCGTCTTCGCCATGCACACCGGCAGGTGCCCGTAGCCACCCGCCTGCCAGCCGGCCAGCTTCTTGAGCGCCGCCGGCTCGATCGCCACGTCCCGCGCCCGGTAAATCCGCTGCGCCACCGTGCGGATCTTCTCCGCCAACCCCAGTTCCGGCGCATATAAAGGCGCGAAGGCGGACGGCCCCGCCACCATGTCCAGGACCGCGCGTGCCAGCTCGGCCGCACCCGCCGCCCCGTCCGCCCAATGCCGGCATACAATCACCGCCACACCCAGCGGCGCCAGCGCATCGTGCACCGCTGCCACTTCCGCCTCCGTGTCGCCGGTGAAATGGTTCAGCGCCACCACCACCGGCAGCCCGAACCCGCGCATGTTCTCCACATGCCGCACCAGGTTCGGCGCGCCGCGCGCCACCGCCGCCGCATCCTCCTGCCCCAACGCGCTCTTGGCTACGCCGCCATGCATCTTCAGCGCCCGCACAGTCGCCACCACCACCGCCGCCCGTGGTGCGAGGCCCGCGCTTGGGCACTTGATATCCAGGAACTTCTCGCCCCCCAGATCCGCGCCGAACCCAGCCTCCGTCACCACCACATCGGCCAGCCGCAACGCCAGCTTCGTCGCCACCACGCTGTTGCAACCATGCGCGATGTTGGCGAACGGCCCGCCATGCACCAGCGCCGGCGTCCCCTCCAGGCTCTGCACCAGGTTCGGCCGCAACGCATCGCGCAACAGCACCGCCATCGCCCCATGCGCCTGCAAATCCGCCGCCGTGATCGCACTGCCATCCCGACGCGTCGCCACAATGATCTTTGCCAGCCGCGCTTCCAAATCCGCCAAATCCCGCGCCAGGCAGAAGATCGCCATCACCTCGCTGGCCACCGTGATGTCGAACCCGTCCTCCCGGACCTGCCCGTTGGCACCCGCGCCGACCCCAATCACGATCTGCCGCAGCGCGCGGTCGTTCACGTCCGCGCACCGCTTCCACGTCACCCGCCGCGCATCGATCCCCAGCGCGTTGCCCCAATAGACATGATTGTCCAGCAGCGCGGACAGCAGGTTGTTCGCCGCGGTGATGGCGTGGAAATCTCCCGTGAAATGCAGGTTGATATCCTCCATCGGCGCCACCTGCGCCCGGCCGCCGCCAGTGGCCCCGCCCTTCATCCCGAAGCACGGCCCCAAGGATGGCTCGCGCAGGCAGATCATCGTTCGCGCGCCCCCGGCCCGCAGCGCATCCGCCAGACCGATCGTCGTCGTCGTCTTGCCCTCGCCCGCCGGAGTCGGGCTGATCCCGCTCACCAGCACCAGCGCGCCCTCGCGCTCGGGCAGGCTCGGCAGGATCGACTCGCTCACCTTGCCCTTGAACTTGCCGAACGGCTCCAGGAAGTCGTCCGCAATCCCTGCCGCGGCGGCAATCTCGGCGATCGGCTTCAACGTCGCCGCACGCGCAATCAACAGGTCGGAGGTCAAGGGCAGGGGCCTTTATGCGGAGTGGGCCGCCTTGCTAGCAGCCGGATGCCCCCACGCAAACGCCCACCAGGAAGACCAACCTGAAGCCACCCACCTGACATCGGCGGCCAAACACGCTACACGCCCTGCGTCAGCGCTTGAGCCCTCTAGTCGCGCACCCACACGAGCAATCCCGAAGGTCCGACCAGATGTCCCAGGCCCCGAGCATCATGCTCGTCGACCCCGCGCACTTTAACGTCAGCTACGTGATCAATCCCTGGATGAAGCCAGGCGATTGGGCGGCCGACCCGGCCGGCCACGCGGCCGAAGCTCGCGCCAGCTTCGATGCCCTCCGCGCCGCCCTCACCGCCGCCGGCGCCACCCTCCACATCGTGCCCGGCGTCCCCGGCCAGCCGGACATGGTGTTCCCCGCCAACGCCGCCATCGTGCTGGACCGCCGCGCTTATGTCGCCCGCTTCGCCTGCCCGGAACGCCAGGGCGAGGAAGCGCCCTATTTCGCCGCCCTCACCGAATTCAAAGCCCAAGGCCTGCTCGACGACGTTCAAATGTTCCCCGAAGGCTGTTTTCAGGAAGGTGCGGGTGACGCCATCTGGGACCGCACCCGCCAGTTCTTCTGGGCCGGCTACGGCCAGCGCTCCATCCACGCCGCCACCACCGAACTCGCCCGCTTCTTCGATCGCCGCGTCGTCCCCCTCGAACTCGCCACCAGCCAGTTCTACCACCTGGACACCTGCTTCTGCCCACTCTCCGGCGGCGAGATCCTGTTCTACCCGCCCGCCTTCACACCGGACTCCCTTGCCCTCATCCACGAACACGTCGCGCCCGAACACCGCCTGGAAGCCACCGCGGAAGATGCCGCCGCCTTCTGCGTCAACGCCGTCTGCATCGAACGCACCATCGTCATGGCCCGCGCCCCCGCCCACGTCCGCGCCATGCTTACCGATCGCGGCTACACCGTCACCGACATCAACCTCGACCCCTTCATCCTCTCCGGCGGCGGCGCTTACTGTATGACACTGCGGCTGGATCGCTCGACCACGTAGGAAGGCAAGGCCTTCTT
>CAZZYR010000134.1:0-6579 GCA_964658235.1 uncultured Acetobacteraceae bacterium
TTCTTTTTTTCAAAAAAGAAGGCCTTCCTTTCTTAGGATTACTCCATGGACTTCGAATTCTCCGACGAGCAACGCATGCTCAAGGACAGCATCGACCGCCTCATCGCGCCCGCCTACGACGACCTCGGCAAGCGCAAGCAGACCCAGGCGCACCCTGGCGGCTATAGCGCAGAGCTCTGGGCGAAATACGCCGAGCTTGGCCTGCTCGCCCTGCCCTTCGACGAGGACGATGGCGGCTTCGGCGGCGGCCCCGTTGAAACCATGATTGTCATGGAAGCCATCGGCCGCGGCCTGGCGCTGGAGCCATACCTTGCCACAGTAGTTCTTGGCGGCAACCTACTGCGTCTCGGCGGCACGCCGGAGCAGCGCGCGGCGGTGATCCCCGGCATCGCGGACGGCACCCTGCGTCTCGCCTTTGCCCATGTGGAGCGCCAGGCACGGTTCGACTTGTTCGATGTCAGCACGCATGCGCGACGCACCGACGCCGGGTTCGTGATCGAAGGCGACAAAAGCGTCGTGGTGCACGGCGACAGTGCGGACAAGCTGATCGTCAGCGCCCGCACATCCTCGGCCAGCCGGCGGGACAAGCATGGAATCACGCTGTTCCTGGTGGACGCCAACGCCCCCGGAATTTCGCGCCGCGGCTTCGCCACGCAGGACGGCCAGCGCGGCGCGTCCATCTCCTTCGCCGGTGTCGCCGTGCCGGAGAGCGCCGTCATCGGCACCCTGGATCACGGTGGCCCGCTGATTGAGCAGGTGACCGACATCGCCATCGCCGCGGTGTGTGCCGAAGCGGTGGGTGCGATGACCTCCCTGCACGCACTGACCCTGGATTATCTGAAAACCCGCAAGCAGTTCGGCGTGCCCATCGGCAGCTTCCAGGTGCTGCAGCACAAGGCGGTGGACATGTTCACCGCGCTGGAACAGGCGCGCAGCATGGAGTTCTTCGCCGCCATGATGGCCAATGAGCCGGATGCACGCGCGCGGCGCGCCGCCATCTCGGCGGCCAAGGTGCAGATCAACAACTCCGCGCGCTTCCTGGGCGAGACGGCGGTGCAATTGCATGGCGGCATCGGCGTCACGATGGAATATCGCGCCGGGCATTACTTCAAGCGCCTGACGATGATCCAGACCCTGTTCGGCGACACGGATCACCACATGCGGGCTGTGGATAGCGCGGGCGGACTTCTGGAAGCCGCATGATCCCAGGCGGCGCATCCGGAGAATGAGCGGGCCCGAGCCTGGGCCGATCGAAAACGACCCGCCGCCGGTGCCCCCGATCCGCGCGGCGGCGGCGCGCGGCGCCGGATTGCTGCGGCCACGCCGGGAGAAGCACACGCTGATCAATGTCGGCGACTATTCGCTGACGAAAAAGGGCGTCTCCCGCTACGACTGGGCGGACCCTTACCGCCTGGCCGTGGACCTCACCTGGCCCCAATTCCTCGCCGCCTTCGTGGCCATTTACCTCGGCGTGATCGCGCTCTTCGCCCTGGCCTACACCGCGGTCGGCCCGTCCGTCGCCAATGCGCGGCCGCATGTGTTCCTGGATCATTTCTTCTTCAGCCTGGAAACGCTGGCAACCGTTGGCTACGGCTACATGTATCCCGCCACGCTCTACGGCCATCTGGTCGCCTCCGTGGAAATCATGACCGGCCTGGCCTTCGGCGCCATCCTGACCGGCCTGTTCTTCGTACGTTTCTCCAAGCCGCGCGCGAAGTTCATCTTCGCGGATCATCCTGTGGTGACCACGCATAACGGCCGGTCCACGCTGATGTTGCGCATCGGCAATGGCCGCGCCGGCGTGCTGGCCGACGCGCGCGTGAAGATCAGCGTGCTGATCTCGGAGAAGTCCAAGGAAGGTGCCTCGTTCCGGCGCACACACGAGCTAACGCTGGCGCGCAGCTCCATTCCCGTTTTCCCGCTCACCTGGACAATCATGCACGAAATCGACGGGAGCAGTCCGTTGCACGGTCTGGACGAGTCGAATTACCTGGCGGCCGACTCTCGGATGTTTGTAAGTTTCGAGGCGCGCGACCCGGCGCTGTCGCAGGTGGTGCACGATCTGCGCACCTATTCACCGGCCGACGTGTTGTTCGGCATGCGCTATGTCGATGTGATCGGGATTGATGAGAACGGGCGGACATGGGCGGACATGACGCGGATCAGCGAGGTGGAGGTGGATCCGGCGTGAGGTCAGAAGGAAGGCCTTCTTTTTTGAAAAAGAAGCAAAAACTTTTTTCGGTGCTGTCGCGGACCGAGGAATAACGATTTGCCGTTCGTTACTTCGGCAGCACCGACGCCTGCGGCGGATATTGCATGATCAACCGATGCGACGAGTGCGATATCCACACATGCACCTTCTGCATAAAGTCCACGCCCAGCAGCATGCCCTCACCACCGGTTTCGCCATCGCTGGTATCCTCCAGGCGAGATCCCGTGTGCACGCGATCGATCCCCAAGTTGGCCTGGTCGATCACCTCGATGGGCATGTTGTGAATCGTCAGGTTGCCGATGCTGACCGTCTCGAACACGTGCGTCATGGTAGCGACCGGCCGTGGCCCGATGCCGTAGCCCTCGTGATGCCCCGGGGCCCGCAGCCCGCTCAGATCAACGCCAAGACGGCTGGCTGTATTTCGGAACATGGAGGACCGTCCGGCACCGCTATCCACCACGGCGCGAACAGTTTTGCCGTTGATCGTGAGATCGACGTCCGCCTGCCGATCATGGGTGATAGTGACGAGCGGCACATCATAGAGCGGCTGGGCCAGTGCCACGGTCGGCTTGCGGCAACTGCCATCGGCTTCAAACAGGATCACGTTCTGCCCGGCAAGATCAAGATCGATATCGTAGGCCGCCATCATGTTCATGCCGAACAGGCCATCCAGGCCCGACTCCGCTGAAGTCATCAGCATGTCCTCGCCGCCCAGAACCATGCCGTCCGCATTCATGTTACCAATTCGCATGTGCTTGGCAGTGCCGCGATAGATGTGTTGCACGCCGCCGACGCCGTAGCTTTCGGAATCAAGTTCCGCCATGCGCACGCCAAGCCGGGCGGCGGCGGCAGGCGTCAGCACCGTTGCAAACGCCCCGGTGTCCAGAGCGAAATTAGCCTGCTGGTTGTTGATGTCCGTGGCGATGACGATGCTGCCGTGCTGCATCCTGATCGGCAGCACGGCGACAGCACCCAGCGTGCATCCCGCCTGCGCCGAAAAGCTTGCCTGGCAGCACAAGGCGGCCAGGCAAGCGGCAAGCCGCCTGTTCATCGGTGCCCCATGCGGCGCAACGCCTCAGCCGTGTAATCCCTCGGCGTCAGCCATGTCGCATTGTACACCGGCTGATCAGCCTCCTGCCCGTGCAGCCCCTGCATCAGATACCGGTGCTGATACAGGTCCACATATTCATAGCCGTCCGCCACCAGCAGCGGCACCTCCGGCATCTCCACGGGAAACGCCATTGCCGTTCGCCACAGGCCGCCGCGGCCGTCATAGCGGTCCGCCACCAGGCACTGCCAGCTGTCCTCGTCCAGATACAGCGTTCGGCGGCTGTAGATATGACGGAATTCCGGCCGCAACTTTGCTTCCACCACCCACACGCGATGCAATTCGAACCGGATGTAGTCTGGATTGATTGCCTCCCGCCCGATCAGGTCCGCGGTGCGAACGGACGGATCCTGCAGCCGGTTGGTGTTGTACGGAACGTACATCTCGCGGCGTCCCATCAGCGTCCATTCGTAGCGGTCAAGCGCGCCGTTGAACATGTCGTAGTCGTCCACTGTCTCCAACCCGTCCGTGTCGGTCAGCGGCGTGTCGTAATCGATGTCCGGTGCGCGGCGCACGCGGCGCTCGCCGGGATTGTAGCTCCAGGCTTCGCGCGCCTGATCGTATGGATTCTGGTGGTTGATCACCAGGGTCAGCGCGCCGGCATCGCGCGGCGGCGCCAGCACCTCCTGGCGGAACAGGCTGTCCCACAAAGCCGGATTTGCGAAACCGGGGGTGTTGTAGGGCAGCATGATGTCCTCATGCCACCGCTGCAGCGCGTAGTCGCCGCCGGGCGCGGAAATCACATTGGTGACGGTGCGCACGATCTGCGTGCCGCGCCACCGCAGAATATGATTCCACACGGCTTCGGCCCCGTTATGCGGCACCGGAAACGGCACAGACAAAGCGGCGCCCTCCACGCCCTGGCCGCCATGCACCAGATGCGCGCGGCCGATATTGGTCACCGCGTTATCATAGATATAATGCGGCGCGGCGGCGGTCCGGTGCGTGGGATAGACGTCCACGTGATACCCGCTGATCGTGCGGATCATGGCGGCCGTGCCCGCCGCCAGGCGGTCCGCGTAGCGGTCCACATTCTGCGCCGTGATGGAGAATAGCGGGCGCTCCGCGGCAAACGGATCGGCATGCACGCGGGCCGAATGGCCGGTCCCGGCCACCAGGCCACCGGTCCAGGGGGGCACGGTGCCTTCCGTATTGCCAGCGCGAATCGCACCCATCGGCGTCAGCCCCTCGCCTGCGCCGCTTTGAAGGCCGCCGCCATCCGTCACCTTGAAGCTTGCGATAGCTGGCGTTGCGACCAGCGTATGCTGCGGTTCGGGCGCCAGTTCCATCGCTGTCGCCGATGGCACCGAAGTTACCGGCGCCACAGGTGCGGGCGCCGGCATGGCGGCTTCGCTGACGGCGGGCGGCAGAGTGTGCGCAGGCGCGGATGCCGGGGCGGCACGTGTCTGCGTCAAAGGAGGGGCCGCTAGGGGCGCCGTGGGCAATGCCACCGCGCCATAGGATGGCGCAGGCACATGGATTTCACCCGCCGGCGCCTCCGCCGGCGGGATGCCATACGCGCCATAGTGATGCCGGCGGTGCCAATAGTGATGATAGGAATGCTGATACAGGTGGTCCGGCGGCACGGCTGCAGGCGCGGGCTGCTCAGGCGGCTGGTCCACTGGCTGATCCGTTGGCTGATCCGCGGACTGCGCCCTGAGGGCCACTGGACATGACACCAGAAGGGCGGCCGCCGAAAAGCCGGCCGCCAGCGACAAACGCCTCATGCAAAACCTCAAATAAATTACACAGGTTATACTGTGCTTCACTTTTCTGTGTCCATGCGTTTCAACCTCCTTTGTGCCCCCAAGGGTGGACACCCTAGGGTGGTGTTGCTTAGATGCGTCAGCAGGCGCGAATGCGCCGCGGTTTAAGGGGATGAAACATCAGATGAAGCAGACACTGCTTGCAGCAACTATGCTGGCCGCGTTGGCCGCCGCGCCCGCGGGCGCGCAGACAGCCGCCGACCTTGGCCACTCGCTGACGCCGATGGGCGCCACCAAGGCCGGCAACGCGGATGGGACTATCCCAGCCTGGACCGGCGGCATGACCACGGCCACGCCAGGCTACGTGCCCGGCGGCCCGCGCCGCGACCCCTTCGCGTCCGAGCGCCCGCTGTATTCCATCACCGCCCAGAATGTGGACCGCTACGCCGCGAAGCTGGCGGAAGGCACCGTCGCCATGATCCGGACGCTGCCCGGCTATCACGTTGACGTCTATCCCACCCACCGCACGTTCGCGGCGCCCCAATACATCTACGACAACGCCATCGCCAATGCCGGCCGCGCGCATCTGTCCGCCAATGGGCTGGACGTGGAAGGCGCGCAACTCTCCGTCCCGTTCCCCATTGCCAAAAACGGCAATGAAGCGGTCTGGAACCACATCCTCCGGTGGCGCGGGTCGCAGCTGCAGCGCACCGTGGAAAACGCCATCACCACGCCGTCCGGCGACTACTCGCTGACACGCTGGCATGAGCAGATCATCTTCCCCTACAACACCCCCGGCATGAGCAATCCCGCCAAGTGGGACAGCATGTTCTGGCAGGAAGTGCAGGAGCCGCCGCGCATCGCCGGCCAGCTGACCCTGGTGGTCAGCCATCAGGACCCGTTCGAGCAGCCGCGCGAAGCCTGGACCTACAACCCCGGTGAGCGCCGCGTGCGCCGCGCCCCGGAGATCAATTACGACACGCCCGTGCAGAACACGGACGGGTTGGAGACGGTTGACGACTACGACATGTACAATGGCGCCATCGACCGCTACAATTGGAAGCTGCTGGGCAAGAAAGAGCTTTATATTCCCTACAACACCTACAAGCTGCAGCTGCCCGGCGTGAAGTATTCGGACATCGTCAAGCCGGACGCGGTCAATCCTGATCTGATCCGGTTTGAACTGCACCGCGTCTGGGTGGTGGAAGGCGACCTGAAGCCCGGCTTCCGACACATCTACGCCAAGCGCACCTTCTACATCGACGAAGACAGCTGGCAGATTGCCATCAGCGACCGCTACGATTCGCGCGGCCAGCTCTGGCGCACCGCGCTCGCCTTCATCCAGGAAGCGCCCGAAGTGCCGCTGCTGGGCGCGGACGGGTATGAGTTCATGGACCTGCAGGCGCATCGCTATCTGGTGCAGGGCCTGCACAGCCAGGAAGCAACGGCACCGACGTATAATGGCACGTCGCTGTCGCCGAGCGATTATACGGCGGACGCGCTGCGGCGCGTTGGGCGGAGATAAGGAAGCGGTTCTTTTTTGAAAGAAAAGA
>CAZZYR010000135.1:0-2150 GCA_964658235.1 uncultured Acetobacteraceae bacterium
GTTGTAGCGCAGGGCGCGCAGTATGGCCTCGGCGTCCGGCGTAGTGCGCGGCGGAACCGGGATGGCGTTCAGCACGGCCCAGACGCCGGCCCAGCAGCGCGCCACGCTCCAGGGGTTGTAGCCGCCGCCACCGGTGACGATCAGCCGCGGGGCCAGCGCGCGTACGCCCGCCACGACCTCCCAATGCGCGTTGTTGGACAGCCCCATCCGGGACAGCGGATCCTCCTCCAACCCGTCCGCCCCGCATTGCAGGAAAATCGCTTCCGGCCGATGCGCCTCGATCAACGGCAACACCGCCTCCTCCAGCAGCACCCGCATCTCCGTATCGTTGAACCCCGTCGGCACCGGGAAATTCCGCGCCGCCCCGCCGGCCCGGTCCTCGGCCAACCCCGTACGCGGCCACCGCCCCGCCTCATGCACGCTGATCGTCAACACCCGCGCATCATCGGCGAACGCATCCTGCACCCCATCGCCATGATGCGCGTCGATATCCAGATACACGATCCTGGAAAGTCCCTGATCGAGCCAGGCCAAAATCCCCAGCACCGGATCGTTCAGGTAACAGAACCCGGACGCGCGCGACGCGCGCCCATGATGCGTCCCCCCGCCCGGGCAATACACGCCGCCGCCGCCCGCCGTCAGCCGCGCCGCCAGCAGCACGCCCCCCGCCGAGGTCATCGGCCGGCGGAAGATCTCCGGATACACCGGGTTCCCCTCCGCCCCGATCCGGTATAGCGCCCGGTCCGCCTCGCTCACCTGCTGCGTCTCCTCAGCCCGCCGCAGCGCGGCCACATACCCCGCATCGTGGAACCGGCACACCTCCGCCTCGCTCGCCATCGGCGCCGCGCGAAAATCCGCCTCCCCCAGCCAACCCATCGCCCGGCAAAGATCCGTCACCGTGGACACCCGCGGCACCTCCAGCGGATGATTTGGGCCATACGTGGAACCACGATAGATTTCGCTGCCAATGAACAGTGGTCGCATGCCCCCCATGTGCCCTGCCCCGGGGGTTTTTCGAGTGCCCACGCCGCCCCGCCAAGCATCCCCCATCGAAACCCTCGCCACCCTCACCTTCGGCGCCGGCGGCAACAGCCTCCCCCACCAGCGCCGAGGGTTCGGCGATCCGGAAGACGGCTTCACCTGGTCCATGGGCTCAAGCAGCGAGCTTGTCCTCCGCGCGCCGCCCCCACCGGCCGGCACAGCCTTCGATCACCTGCTGGAACTACGCCTCAACCCTATGGTCGCGCCCGGCGTGCTTGCCTCCCAGCGGTTGCTCGTCTCCGTCAATGGCCAGGAGATTGGTGACGACAATCTGATCGGCGAAGGCACCGTCGGCTACTGGATCCCCAGCCGGGCATTGCGCCCGGATGGCCAACTCGTCGTCACTCTGAGCCATCCAGGTGCCGCGTCACCGAAATCGCTGGGCTTTGGCGAAGACGGACGGGTTCTCGGCTACATGCTTCGCGGCATGGCCGTCCTGCGCGTCCCCCGTCGTCCGGATGCAGCCATCACCGCATTGCCCCCGTTCCCGGTGCCCGTGCCGCGCGATCAGATGGGCGCGGCGATCACGTCCGCCATCGGACGAGACCCGCGCAGCTTGGCGCTTTGCTTTGAAAGCCTCGGCCACAACTGCGAATTCGGCCTCGTCCAAACGCATGTCGGTGCGGACCCGCTCGGCCTGCTGCGCTTCACAAGCATAACACTCGAACATCTCCTCACGGGGTTGCGTGTAGGCTTTGCCGGCACGGGCGAGGACTTGCGGGTGCGCACCTTTCCGGTTGGCGATGGACGCCATGAGTACATGCTGCAGGACGACCGCTTTCACATCACCGTCCACACGTTTCGTACAACCGACGAGGTTTCGGTTGAAGAAATCAAGGAGGAACACACCCGACGGCTGAAATTCATGCAGCGTCAGTTTTTAAGTTTCCTAAGGTCCGGCCAACGACTCTTCGTCTTTCAGCGGCCTGGCCAAATCACTGCATCTCAAGCGCGTGCTTTGCTGGTTCAGCTTCGGAACTTCGGCCCCAACGCCCTGCTTTATGTGGACCAAAGCCCGGGCTTGCCGTGCGGCGCCGTCGAGCAGCTGGAACACGGCCTTTTCACGGCAAGCTTGAACGCAGCGCTGGACCTCGCGCACAGGCAGGCGG
>CAZZYR010000135.1:2160-6574 GCA_964658235.1 uncultured Acetobacteraceae bacterium
TTGGATGGCGCAGGCGAACGAGGTCGGGAAAATGGACCTCCCAAGCTGGCTCAGCCTCTGCGTCAACGCGTGGCGCCTATGGCACGCAGGCCGCGCAACGTAAGGAAGGAAGCAGTTCTTTTTTGCAAAAAAGAACCAAAAAACTCTTATCCATTTAGTCCCGGCGCTCGCAACCGCCGCGCCCAACATCCAAAAGTTCTTTGCTTCTTTCTTTCAAGAAAGAAGGCCTTCCTTCCTTATAATCACACCAATCACCAACCCCACCGGCCCCGCAAACCCCAACCACGCCAGCCGCGCAAACACCCGCTTCTCATGGTTCCACAACCCGAACGGCCCAAACGCTCCACACGCCCCCAGCCACGGATTCCAAAATCCGGCCCAGCCGAGAAATCCGATCAACCCCAGCAGACGCACCAGCCCGCCCGGCCGGCTGACCGGCACCGGCCGCACCAGCGCAATCAGCCCCACCAGGCCCACAAACCCGAACAGCCCGATCACGCGCACATCCTGCATGCCGGCTTGCGTATCGTGCTTTCATCACCTTGGCAAAACGGACCCAACGCGGGATAGACCGCGCATGACCAACCCCGACCTGCCCGCCCTTATCGAAGCCCTCTGGGACCGGCGGGATACCCTTTCCCCCGCCACGGACGAAGCCACCCGCGCCCCGGTGGACACCGCCCTGCACGCGCTCGATTCCGGCCGCCTCCGCGTGGCCGAACCCACCGAAGCCGGCTGGATCACCCACGCCTGGCTCAAACAGGCCGTCCTGCTGTCCTTCCGCCTGAACGACAGCACCCCCATGCCCGGCGCCGCCGGCGCCCCGGTGTTCGACAAGGTGCCCCTGAAAACCCAGCACTGGACCGCCACCCATTTCGCCGAAGCCGGCTTCCGCGCCGTCCCCGGCGCCGTCATCCGCCGCTCCGCCTATATCGCCCCTGGCGCCGTTCTGATGCCCTGCTTCATCAACGTCGGCGCCCGCGTGGGTGCCGGCACCATGATCGACACCTGGTCCACCGTGGGCAGCTGCGCCCAGGTCGGCGCCAACTGCCACATCAGCGGCGGCGTCGGCCTCGGCGGCGTGCTGGAGCCGCTCCAGGCTGGACCCGTCATCATCGAGGATGATTGCTTCATCGGCGCCCGCTCGGAAGTCGCCGAAGGCGTTATCGTCGAACAGGGCAGCGTCATCTCCATGGGCGTCTTCCTCGGCGCCTCCACCCGCATCATCGACCGCGCCACCGGCGAGATCTTCACCGGCTGCGTCCCCGCTTATTCCGTGGTTGTCGCCGGCACCCTGCCCGGCCGCGCCTTGCCGGACGGCTCCCCCGGCCCTGGCCTGGCCTGCGCCGTTATCGTCAAGCGCGTGGATGCACAAACGCGGCGCAAGACCGCGATCAACGATTTGCTGAGGGAATAAGGATAAACAAACACCGTCAAGCCCGGGCACGGGCGCAAAACGATGCGCCCGGTTTTTGCTTCTTTTTTACAAAAAAGAAGGCCTTGCCTTCCTCCCTACGCATGTATAGCCCCGCCGAAGCACACCCGGAGATTGAACCTTGCGCATTGCGATGATTGGCGGCGGCTACGTGGGCCTCGTCTCCGGCGCCTGCTTCGCCGAACTCGGGAATGATGTCGCCGTCGTGGAGGTGGACGCCGCCAAGCTCGCCAGCCTGCGCGAAGGCGGCATCCCCATCTACGAGCCCGGACTGCAGCCCCTCGTCGCGGACAATGCGAAAGCCGGCCGCCTCACTTTCGGGGATGACATCGCGGCGGCCGTCGCCGGCGTGGACGCCGTCTTCATCGCCGTCGGCACCCCCACCCGCCGCGGGGACGGCCATGCGGACCTGTCCTACGTCTTCGCCGCCGTCGAACAGGTCGCAAAAGTCCTCACCGGCTATACCGTCATCGTCACCAAATCCACGGTCCCCGTCGGCACCGGCCGCCGCATCAAGGAAATTCTCGCCTCCGTCCGCCCGGATCTGGAGGTGGACGTCGCCTCGAACCCGGAATTCCTCCGCGAAGGCAGCGCCATCCCCGATTTCATGCGGCCGGACCGCGTGGTCATCGGCGTGGAGACGGACCGCGCCCGCGAAGTCCTGCGCACCCTCTACCGCCCGCTCTATTTGATCGAGGCGCCGATCCTGTTCACCAACCTGGAAACGGCGGAACTCGTGAAATACGCCGCGAACTCCTTCCTCGCCATGAAGGTCACCTTCATCAACGAAATGGCGGATATCTGTGAACGCGCCGGCGCGGACGTGCACGATGTGGCGCGCGGCATCGGGCTAGACGGCCGCATCGGCCGCAAATTCCTCCACCCTGGCCCAGGCTTCGGCGGCTCCTGCTTCCCCAAGGACACGCTCTCCATGGTCCGCATCGCCCAGGACCACGGCATGCCGTCCCGCCTGATCGAGGCCGTGGTCGCCGTCAATGACGCGCGCAAGGCCGGCATGGCCGCGCGCGTCATCCACGCCGCCGGCGGCAGCGTCCGCGGCAAAACAATCGCCATCTTCGGCCTCACCTTCAAACCCGAAACCGACGACATGCGCGATGCCCCCAGCATCCCCATCGTCGGCCGCCTGGCGGAGGACGGTGCCATCATCCGCACCTTCGATCCCGCCGGCATGGACCAGGCGCGCCCCATGCTGCCCCCGTCGGTGATCTACTGCGACAGCGCGCTGGACGCCGCCCAAGGCGCGGACCTTCTCGTGGTGGTCACGGAGTGGAACGAATTCCGCGCCATCGCGCCGGAGCGCCTGCGCGAGGCCATGCGCGGCGATCTCGTGGTGGACCTGCGGAACATGTACGAAAAGACCGCCATGACCGCGGCCGGGTTCCGCTACCAGAGCATCGGCCGCCCCTGATGCAACGCCGTCCCGCCAGCCTGCCGCCAGCACGCCGCCTGGCGGCCGCCCTGCTTGCCGCCTCACTGGCCTTTCTGCCGTCCGCCCGGGCGCAAACGCCACACTATGCCACCATGGCCGGGCAGCCTGATCCGCTATCCTTCGTGAAGCGTGCGGAGACGCAACTGACGCTGCAGGATGATCCGCTGCGCTTCGGCGGCATTAACATTCGCTGGCTCGGCCAGCGCCAGGACGCCGGCCAGCCCGCCCGGCGCCCCACTTTGTTCGAAGTGCAGGACGCGCTGGCCACCGCCCAGGCCCTGGGCGCGGCCGTCATCCGCGTGCCCGGCCTCGCGTCCTCGTCGGGCTGCGCGCTGTGCCTGGAGTCCACCCCAGGCACCATCAACCCCGATGCGATGGCGCAACTCGATCTGGTTCTGGCGACAGCGCGGGACATGGGCCTGAAGGTGATCCTGCCGCTGGCCGACGCCGCCACGCCGGACGGCTTCTTCACGGACCCGCAACTCCAGGCTGCCTTCCTGGCCCGGCTCCAGACTGTCCTTGGCCACGTGAACGGCCGCACCTCCGTGGCGTATGGGGACGATCCCACCATCCTGGCCTGGGAAAACTGCGACGGGTGCGGCGCCCACGCCGACGCGCATGCGGTTTCCGCCTGGGTGGAAACGGTCGGCCAGGCCATCAAGTCCACGGACAAGCGGCATCTTTATGAAAACGGCGCCTTTGCCGGCAGTCTCGGCCTCGATAGCCCGCACCCCATGGCCGCAGCCCTGTTCGCCACACCCAGCGTGGACATCGTCGGGGACCGGCTGGCACTCCACGGGGATTCGGAGGCGGCGCGCAGGCAGCTCGGCGATGCCGTCGCCAATGCCGCCCGCGCCGGCCGTGCCTATGTCCTGGATGATTTCGGCTGGGCGCCGTCCCTGTTTCCATCGCAGGAGAACCTCGAAGCCTGGCTCGGCAACATCACGCGCGCACGCGACCTTACCGGCGCCCTCACGGGAAATCTGGAATCGCACGCGGACCGCGGCGGCTATCTGCCGCCAGGCGCGCCCACCAGCCCCGGCGAAAGCGCGCTCTATTTCCCCGGCCGCCAAACCGCAGAGATGGACCTGCCAACGATGCAGGAACGCGGCCGGGCGCTCCGCCGCTTCAACTACGCCATGGCCGGCCTGGTTCACGCGCCCACATATCTGCTGCCGCCGCAGCCGGAAATCCTCAGCGCCGCCCATGGCAAGCTCGTCTGGCGCGGTGCCGCCGGCGCCGCCAATTACACGATCGAGCGCTCGCCGGACCCGTCCTCCCCTTTCACCTGGACCACCGTGTGCGATGCCTGCGTCACGGATGACCCTGGCACGTGGCAGGATCCCCACCCCGAGGGACCGCAATGGTATCGTCTGATGCCGAATAACATCAATGGCCACCATGCCGTGCCATCGGAGCCGGTGAGTGCCGGCCAGTAGAGAGAAAGCGGTTCTTTTTTGAAAAAAAGAACCAAAAAACTTTGGGGCTGGCGTAGATAGCGCAGAAAGGCGTTATCTCTCAGATGGTTA
>CAZZYR010000136.1:0-6572 GCA_964658235.1 uncultured Acetobacteraceae bacterium
GAATGTCGTGTAGTTCCGGCGGCCGGTCAGTTGCACGAAACCGCGGCCGCGGAAGGTGGCGCCGTCCGGCGCGCCGGAATTCCCCAGGCCGGGCAGGTGATCGTAAAGGTCGAAGGGGTGGCCGCCCGGGCTGGTGTTCCAGCCGCTGACCCCCTCCGCAATCGGTTCGAAACCCTCAACTTCGGCGCGAATGGTGGCCAGGGCCGCCAGCAGCATCCGCGCGTCGTCCAGGCCAGCACCGTGCAAGGCCGCAATGATGGCGGGCAGGTTGCGGGCAATCGGGGCCGCCGGCGTCAGCGGGAACATAAACTGCACCTGGGCCTCTGTAAGGAAGACCGGTTCCTGCCGGGCAGCAGGCGTGGCCGGCGTAACACGACCGATTCGCGCTTCTGATGTTTGGAGGCCTGTCGACGTTTGCGGCATGCGATAGCGCCCTTGCACGATGATTGATAGGTTTTTTCACCTAACCTATCGATCTGGGCAAGTTTTTTTGCCTTGCATGATCTTCTTCTAAGTAGGTCCCGAGGTCATCGCTGTATCGTGTAGTTCCTTCGCACCCTCCGTGTTGCAGAATGTGCGCATGGACGCGCTGGGGGACTACTTGGATATTCTGCTGGTCGAGGACGATGACCTCGTACGCGACTGCTTATTCGAGGCACTGCATGAAGCCGGCCTTATGATCGAGGGAATCGGGTCCGCCGAGGCTGCTCTGACGTTGCTGGACGCGGACAGCCCGCCAGGCGTGGTGGTGACAGACATTAATCTGGGTCCGGGCATGGACGGCCTGGCATTTGCGCGCGCGGCGCGTCAGGTATGTCCAGGTTTGCCGGTGGTGTTCATCAGCGGACGTTACGCGGAATTGCGCGGCATGGCGCCGCATGAGCGTTTTTTACCCAAGCCGTTCACGACCCCCGCACTGCTGCGCGCCATCGCGGATGTGCGCGCGGCCGCAAAAGTCTGATCGCGGTTACTTGACCATCAGGTTGAGCGTGACCCAGCGTCCCCGGGAGTAGTTGTAGCCGCTGACCTGGCCCACGGTGTGGGCGTGTAGTCCCAATGCGGCGGCGGCAGCGTCAAAACCCGCCATCTCTGGATCTGCGACGATTACCAGGCTGGCGGTGCCGCTCTGGAGTGCGGCGGCTGCACCGGCGCCATTCCAGATAAGTTGCGTATGGGTGCCGGTGAGGAAGACCAGGCTCGGCTCAGCGTAGCCCGCGACCGCGAGTCCGTCACCCATGGGAGCCCAGGCCGGCCAATCCTGGTGCAGGGCGGCTTCCACGCGCGGGCCGATCCACAGCGCGTCCAGGCGCGGCAGTTCGAATTGCAGCAGTGCGGCGTAAAGCGGGATGGCGGCGACGGCGGCCCATCCGGGCCCGAAGCGCCAGGCGACGCCGCCGGCCAGAAGGGCACAGAGGGCGGCGGGCAGGCCCATCCACCAGGTGATGTGCAGCACGACGGGCAGTGCGACGGCGCCGCCCGCCAGCAACAGGCTCGACGCGGCAAGGGCCACGTTCGCGGTTATGCGCATCCAGGCTGGCACTGCCTGCGGTAGAAAGCGCGCGGCGAGCAGGAACAGCGCGGGGTAGAGCGGCAGGGTGTAGTGCGGCAGCTTTGTCGGCACCGCCTCGAACACCAGCCAGGCGGGTGCGACCCAGGCGATGAGGAAGCGGGTGGCCGGCGCGCGGCGATCCGCCCAGGCGGCCGGCAGGGCGGCCAGGACGGGCAGCGTGGCGGGGAAGGCGAGCAGCGGCAGCAGCAGCAGATGCAGGCCCGGAAAGCCGCCATGGGCTTCCGCGCCGCCGGCAAGCTTGGCGGCCAGGTCGCCGCCCACCGCCTGGGCGAAGAAGGCGCCGTGGGTGGCGATGCTGATGGCGATGAACCAGGGCGACACCGCCGCCAGCAGCAGCGGCACGCCCCAGGCCGGCCGAAGTGCCAGAAGCCAGCCGGCGCGCCGTTCCCAGACGCAGAGCGTGGCGGCGGCGAGGCCTGCCACGAGGGGGGTTATGGGCCCCTTGATGAGAACGCCGGCCGCGCAGGCCAGCCAGAACACGGCGGACTGCCAGCGCGGCAGCAAGGCACCCATCCAGGCTCGCGCCAGGATGGCCATGGCGATGGTGGTGACACCCAGCAGCGCGGCGTCCGTTTTAGCGATGTGCGTCTCCGTGGTGAGGATAACGCAGCCTGCGAGCATGGCGCCGGCCAGCATTGCCTGGCGGCGGCTGCCGGTGAGCAGGCGGCCGGCCTGGAAGGTGGTGAGCACGGCTGCCAGGCCGCCGAGCAGGGATGGCAGGCGATAGGGCCAGATGGGGTTGCTCGCCGGCAGCACGGCCGCGAAGGGGGCCTGGAGCCAGTAGATGCCGATGGGCTTGCGGTTGCGCGGCACGGTGCCGTTCAGGATGCGCACATAGTCGCCGGTTTCGTTCATCTGCTTGCTGGCCTGCGCAAACCGGCTCTCGTCCCTGTCCCCCGGAGGCATGTTGAAAAAACCCGGCAACCACAGAGCGAGACAGAGCAAGGTCAGGACGAGCGCCTGCCTTAAAGATGACGGGGGGTCTGGGGGGGGAGGCACTCCCCACCCAGCGCTTTCTTGCTCTGGCATGGTGGTGCGCGGGCTATCACGCGCGCTTCCCCTGCGCCATTAACCCCGCGATGGACCCTACCCGCCTTTTCGCGCTGCAGCTCCTGCGCGCCGTCATCGACCAGCACCGGTCGTTGGACGAAGCGTTGGACCGTCTGTCAGGCGAGCCGCGGGACCGCGCCGCAGCGCACCGGCTTGCGGCCACCGTGTTGCGCCGCGCCGGCACGCTGGACGGTGTGTTGGAGCCGCATTTGAAGCGCGCGCCGCCGGATGCGGTGCGGCTGATCCTGCGCCTGGGTGCGGCGCAGCTGTTGTTGCTGGACACGCCGGCGCACGCCGCGGTGGCCACGTCCGTGGCGCTGGCGCGGGCGCAGAAACTGGCGCCGTTCGCAGGCCTTGTGAACGCGGTGCTCCGCCGGGTGGCTGAAGGTGGGAAGGCGGTGATGGAAACGCTGGATTCGCCGCGTCTGGATACGCCGCCCTGGCTGTGGGCGTCCTGGGGGACGGAGGCGCGGGCGATTGCGCTGGCGCATCAGCAGGAGGCGGCACTTGATTTGACGCTGCTGCCTGGCGCGCCGGTGCCGGAAGGCGGGGATATGCTGGCAACAGGCTCCGTGCGGATGCCGGCCGGCACCAGGGTGACCGATCTGGCAGGGCTGGCAGCCGGGCAATTCTGGGTGCAGGACGCCGCTGCGGCGCTACCCGCCCGTCTGCTGGCGGCGCGACCCGGCGAGCGCGTTGTTGACCTGTGCGCCGCCCCGGGTGGCAAGACGGCGCAGCTTGCCGCCGCCGGCGCGCACGTGATGGCGGTGGACAGCAACGAGAAGCGGCTGCCGCGCCTGCGCGAAAATCTGGATCGCCTGCGCCTGACGGCGGAGATCATCCACGCGGATGCTACGGTGTGGCGGCCGGACGCGCCGCCGGACGCGGTGCTACTGGATGCGCCGTGCAGCGCCACGGGCACCATACGGCGGCATCCGGACCTGCCGCATATCAAGCGCGCCCAGGATCTGCCGGCGCTGACGGCGGCGCAGGACCGATTGATCGCGGCGGCCGCTTCCATGCTGCGGCCGGGCGGGCGGCTGATCTATGCGGTCTGCTCGCTGCAGCCGGAGGAAGGGCCGGGCCGGCTGGCGAGTCTGGAGCGCGCGGGGCTGCGGCCGTCTCCGTTTACGCTGGCGGAAATGGCGGCAATTCCAGGGGCGCGCACTGCTGGCGGACATCTGCGCACGAGCCCGGTGATGCAGATGGACGGCTTCTTCGCTGCACGGTTTGAGAGGGCCTGACGTCGCTTTGGCGTCAAACCCAAGGTTGCCCCGCTTGCGACCGCCACTCTAGAACCTATGAATGCAGCACACCCCCATTCTGGTCGCGCCCAGCCTGCTTGCCGCGAACTTCGCGCGCCTGGCCGAGGAAGTGGCCGCCATAGAAGAGGCCGGTGCGGACTGGCTGCATCTGGATGTGATGGACGGGCATTTCGTGCCGAACATCAGCTTTGGGCCGGTGGTGCTGAAGGCATTGCGCCCGCTGACGAGGATGCCGTTCGACGTGCATCTGATGATCGCGCCGGCGGACCCTTACCTCACGGCGTTCGCCGAGGCCGGAGCGGACCACATCCTGGTCCATGCCGAAGCCGGGCCGCATATTCACCGTTCCTTGCAGGCGATTCGGGCGCTGGGGAAGAAGGCAGGCCTGGTTCTGAACCCGGGCACGCCGGCTTTCCATGCGGCGCCAGTGATGGATCTGGTGGACATCATCCTGGTGATGTCCGTGAACCCGGGGTTCGGCGGGCAGAGTTTCCTGCACAGCCAGTTGGCCAAGATCAGCGAACTGCGCGGCATGATCGATTCCAGCGGGCGCAACATCCGGCTGGAGGTGGATGGCGGCGTGGACGGGCTGACTGCGCCGCATTGCATCAAGGCCGGGGCGGACACGTTCGTGGCCGGCACCGCGGTGTTCGCGGCGCCTGATTATGCGGCCGCCATCGCGTCCATCCGCGGAACGTCAGGCGCGTGAACCTGCGCCGGTCAATCCGCGGCCTGCGTTTGCGCCTGGCCCGCCTGCCGACGCTGCGCATGTCCGTGCCGGATGCCCCGGCGGTGCCGGTGCGTGATCCATGGCCGGGCGATCCCGCACGCGGCGCGCGACTGTTGAAAGGCGAATTGACGCTGTCCGGCGCCATGCGGGTGCTTAAGCCCGGCGGCTGGGCGGATCCGGGCGGGCATCCGGTGATGCGCGCGCATGCGCATGGCTTTACCTGGCTGCGGGACCTGCGGGTGATCGGCACGGACGCCGCACGGATGCGGGCGCGCGCGTTGGTGGATGACTGGATTGCTGGAGGCAATGCGGACCCTGTGGCCCAGCGCCCGGACGTGGCCGGCAGCCGGATTGCCGCCTGGCTGGGCCATTACGACTTCTTTGCCGCCTCCGCCGATGACGAGTTCCGGAACCGGATGATGTGGCGCCTGGTGGCCGATGCCCGGATCCTGTCCGCCGCCCTGCCCGCCGAGGAACAGGACGGTCGCGCATTGACGGCGATCCGCGGCCTGATTGCAGCGTCCATTGCGCTGCCGGAGCACGCGCCGTATCTGGCGCGTGCGCTGCGTTTCCTGCCGCAGGAGATCGGCCGCCAGGTGCTGCCGGATGGCGGCCATAGCGAGCGCAGCCCGGCGGCCCACCTGGTGGCGCTGCGGGACCTGATCGAGGCGCGCGCGCTGTTGCATGTTGGCGGTGCGGAGGCGCCTGCGGCGCTAGGTGCTGCGATCGACCGGCTGTCCCTGGCGCTGCGCACCCTGCGGCACGGCGATGGCGGGCTGGCGCTGTTCAACGGCACACGTGACGAGCCGGCGACGGTCATCGAGCTGGTGCTGTCCCAGGCGGGCCGCCCTGGCCGGGCGCCCGCCTCGCTGCCAGACACCGGGTTCTATCGGTTACAGGCGGGACGCACGGTGCTGATTGCCGATGCCGGCGTTCCGGCGCCCGTGGGCCAGGACCGGATTGCCCACGCAGGCACGCTGAGTTTCGAACTGTCCATCGGGCGGGAGCGGCTGATTGTGAATTGCGGGGCGGCGCCCGTGGCGGCCTCGGCGTGGTCGGACGCCGCGCGCGCGACGGCGGCGCATGCTACCCTAGTGATCGCGGACACCAGCAGTTCGGAGATCAAGCCTACCGGGCTGGGACGCCGGCCGGAGCGCGTGACGGTGGAGCGGCAGGAGGCGAACGGCGCGCACTGGCTGGAGGCCAGCCACGATGGCTATCGCAGACCATTCGCCGCCATCCATCGGCGGCGGCTTTATGTTGCCGAGAGCGGCGAGGATATCCGCGGCGAGGATGTGATCGAGGCGGCGACCCCGCAGCCCTATACGATCCGGTTCCACCTGCACCCGGCGGTGATCGCCAGCCTGCAGCAGGATGGGGAGGCGGTGCTGCTGCGGCTGCCGAGCGGCGGGTGGCGGCTGCGGGCGGAGGGGGCGCGGGTTTCGCTGGAGGAGAGCGTGTATCTGGGAGGGGCGGAGACGCGGCGATGCGAGCAGGTGGTGCTGACGGGGTTGGCCGACGGGGCGCAGCATGTGAAGTGGGCGATTACCAAGGTTGGGTGAGGAAGAAAGGCCTTCTTTTTTGAAAAAAAGAAGCAAAAAGCAATTGTCCATTGAGTCCGCGACAGCACCGAAAAACGTTTTTTGGTTCTTTTTTTCAAAAAAGAACTGCTTGCCTTCATGCTGATCATCGAAGTCACCAACGTAGACTTTTCTTTACGGCACTTTCTCCTGCCACTGATGCGCGGCCTTCGCGATCAGGGCCATTCTGTGATCGGCGTCAGCGCGGATGGCGCGCTGCTAGAGGATGCGCGCGCCGAAGGGTTTCGGATCGAGGCATTGCCACTGGCGCGCAGCTTGTCGCCGGTGGCGCAGGCGCGCGCGTTCCTGGCATTGTACCGGTTGTTCCGCGCGGTGCGGCCGGACATGGTGCATGCGCATATGCCGATCAGCGGCTT
>CAZZYR010000137.1:0-5627 GCA_964658235.1 uncultured Acetobacteraceae bacterium
TTTGGTTCTTTTTTTCAAAAAAGAACTCTTCCTGATGCTTCCGCCGCTCCGCCAGGTCATTGCCGACTACCGCCTGGACGCCCGCCGCAAGCTCGGCCAGCATTTCTTGCTGGACGAGAACCTGACCGCCAAGATAGCCCGCCAGGCTGGCGACCTCACCGGCCGCCACGTCATTGAAGTGGGCCCCGGCCCTGGCGGCCTCACCCGCGCTTTGCTCGCCACGCCCGCCGCCAGCATCACCGCCATCGAACTCGACCCCCGCGCCGCGGACGCCATCCGCGCATTGGCCGCAACCACGAATGGCCGTGCGACACTTCTCGAAGCCGATGCGCTGGATACAGACCTTGCGGCGTTGGTTCCCGCACCGCGGCAGATCGTCGCCAACCTTCCTTACAACGTCGCCACCCCGCTGCTGATCGGATGGCTCCGCCAAGCCGCCCAGTGGGAGCGCCTCACTTTGATGTTCCAGCTCGAAGTTGCCGAACGCATCGCCGCCGCCCCCAATACTGAACATTACGGGCGGCTGGCTGTCCTGGCCCAGTGGACCTGCACGACGGAATTTTTGATGCAAATCCCCGCCAGCGCGTTCACCCCGCCGCCGAAAGTATTGTCCGCCGTGGTGGGCTTCGTTCCGAAAGCGGCGCAACCGGATGCCGAGCTGTTCGCCACCATGGAACGCGTAACCGCAGCCGCGTTCGGCCAGCGCCGCAAGATGCTGCGGGGATCGCTGAAGGCGCTCGGCGGAGAGCCGCTTCTGGAGCGTGCAGGGATCGCGCCGCAGCGGCGCGCGGAAACGCTGAGCGTCGCGGAGTTCGAGGTTCTGGCGCGATTGCTTGCCTAGCGTAGTCTGGCAGCCTTGAAACGAAGCCTAGGGAGCAGCCTGGCCATGACCATCACCATCACCGCCTTCGAACGCTCCCCCGATGGCGGCCGGGGCCTCGCCCGTGATACCCGCGTCCGCTGGGCACTGGAAGAAGTGGGCCAGCCGTACACGGTTCGCCTTCTTTCGTTCACGGCCATGAAAGCGCCGGCGCATCTGGCGCTGCATCCGTTCGGTCAGATACCGACTTATGAAGAAGGCAATCTCGTATTGTTCGAGACGGGGTCAATCGTCTTCCATATCGCCCAGCATCACCCGGGCCTGCTGCCGGACGACGCCAATGCCCGTGCGCGCGCCATCACTTGGCTGTTCGCCGCGCTCAACACACTGGAGCCGCCTATCCTTGAGTTCTTGGTCGCCAGGCTCGTTGAAGGCGACCGACCCTGGACCGCGGAGCGCAGACCTCTGATCGTGGCTCGCATCCGGCACCGGCTGGGCCAGTTTTCCAGCCGCTTGGGCGACGCCGAATGGCTCGAAGGCGCGTTTAGTGCAGGCGACCTGATGATGGTTTCAGTGCTGCGCTGGCTGAAAGCACCACGCATTTTGGATGAGTATCCCAGCCTTGCCGCGTATGTCGGCCGCGGCGAGGCACGGCCTGCCTTCAGGCGGGCGTTCGACGCGCAATTAGCCGTCTTTACACAAGCCTCAAACGGCTAATCGGGACCGCCTTGGGCTCAATGTCGTCGCAGACGCTGTCTACGCCCGCTCTACCTTCGGCAAGACCCCCGCCAATAGCCCCAGCATCGGCAGGAATGCGCACACTTCGAACACCAGTCCAATGCTTGTCCGGTCCGCCAGCATGCCCAGCCCCGCCGCGCCCAGCCCGCCCAGCCCAAACGCCAGTCCGAACATCAGCCCGGACACCGTGCCCACCCGGCCTGGCATCAGTTCCTGCGCATAGACGACAATCGCCGGAAAAGCGGAGGCCAGAAGCAGCCCGATCGGCACAGTCAGCGCCACAGTGGCCGCAAATCCCACATACGGAAGCGCGAGCGTGAACGGCAACACGCCCAGGATGGACACCCAGATGATCCGCTTGCGGCCGATCCGGTCGCCGATCGGGCCGCCCAGGATGGTGCCCGCGGCGAACGAACCCAGGAACAGGAACAGGCAGAGCTGTGCCGTATGCACGCTCACGTGGAATCGGCTGATCAGGAAGAAGGTGTAATAGTTGGACATGCTGGCCGTGTAGAAGAATTTCGACAGCATCAGCGCCACCAGCACCGCCAGCGCCCAGGCAACGCGACGGCGGTCCAGCGCCACCGCCGGTTCCGCCCCGCGCGCCACCCGCGCCCGCATGTGCCGGCGATACCACCCGCCCACGCCCGTCAGCACGCCGATCCCCACCAGCGCCGCCAACCCAAACCAGGCCACCTCGCTCTGCCCGCCCACATGCGTCCCGTGCGGCGCAATCACGAAGGCCGCCAGCAGCGGCCCTAGCGCGGATCCCGCATTGCCGCCCACCTGGAACACGGATTGCGCCATGCCGTGCCGCCCGCCGGACGCCAGGCGCGCCACCCGCGAACTCTCCGGATGGAACACGCTGGACCCCACCCCCACCAGCGCGACGGCCACCAGCAGCGCCGGATAGCTCCCCGCTTGGCTCAGTAGCAGCAGCCCCGCCAGCGTGGACGCCATCCCCAGCGGCAGTGAATACGGCAGCGGTTTACGGTCCGTGAAATTGCCGATCACCGGCTGCAGCACGGACGCCGTCAATTGGTTGACCAGCGTGATCGCGCCGATCTGCCCAAAGCTCAGCCCGAACCTGGTCTTCAGCACCGGATAGATAGCCGGCACGAGAGATTGCAGCAGATCGTTCAGGAGATGCGAAAAGCTGATCGCCAGGAGCACCGCCATCACTGCGCCCGCGGGTTGGACGGCTGGAAGTGCGGACGGCTTTGGGCTTAAGGTCAGGCTCAAAATCCGCTCCATCAAGTGCTTAGGCGAACATAGGCCCTTGCGCCATGCAGTGCAGCAAAGCGCGTTGTATGCCAGGGTTGCGCGCGCACGGGGACGGGTGGAAGACCCATTCTCAAAGCCAAGACAGTTCAGGGAGCGATGCATGGCGAACGATTGGGCGCGCAAGGTCGGCCAGATGCTCCGGCAGGTGCGTCCCGGCCTCGGCGCGCTAGCCACCAGCAAGCTCGATCTGCCGCGCAGCACCCTCGTCATTACCAGCCCCGCCTTCGATGACGGCGGCACCATCCCGGACCGCTACACCCAGGACGGCGAGGCCCTGTTCCCCCCTTTGGAATGGCACGGCGCACCGGAAGGGACTAAATCGTTGGCTCTGATCGTGGAGGATGCGGATGCGCCGTTTCCGCGCCCACTGGTGCATGCGGTCCTGCACTCCATCCCCGTCACGCTGTCCGGCATCCAGGAGGGCGGGCTGGGCATGAAGCAGACGCGGATTTCTCCGCTCGGCTTCAAGGTGGGTAAAAACTCCGTTGCCCGGCCCGGCTGGATGGCGCCATCCCCCATTCCCGGCCATGGGCCCCATCGCTACGCCTTCCAGCTCTTCGCCGCGGATACCATCCCCACCTTCACCTCGCCCCCCGGCCGCGGCCAGCTCCTGCGCGCTCTCAAGGGCAACCTGCTCGGCATGGCCCGCGTCATCGGCGTCTATCAGCGCATCTAGCTTCAACCCATCGGGCGCAAGCCGGCGCTTGAACACGCCTGCGCCCGCCGCTATACACCCGCCTCCGCGCACCCGGTCGGACATCGGGCGCGCCACGCATCGCAGAAGGCCAGCCCCATGAAATCCGGCATCCACCCCGACTATCATGAGATCAACATCATCATGACGGACGGGACCACCTATCAGACCCGCTCCACCATGGGCAAAGCCGGCGACACGCTCCGTCTGGACATCGATCCCAAGAGCCACCCAGCCTGGACCGGCGTGCAGCGCATGATGGACACCGGCGGCCAGGTCGCCAAGTTCAACAAGAAGTTCGCTGGCCTGGGCGTCAAGAAAACCGACTGAAGGCACTGCGCCGGGGTCTTGAACCGGCCGTCTTCCTTGCCTACCTCATGCATCGTCCGGAGTGCCCAACAGGGGCTTCGGGGCCTGACTGGGTCGGCACCATCCGGTGCGGCCTGATTAACAGCAACCTTGCTGATGCAGGAGGTTTCACAATGACATACGATTTCGCTCCCCTTTTCCGTACCGCGATCGGTTTCGACCGGCTCGCCCGCCTGGCTGACACCGCGTCTACAGCGGCCGCAGTTCCGGCATACCCTCCCTACAACATCGAAAAAACTGGCGAAGACGCGTATCGCCTTACCATGGCGGTGGCCGGCTTTGGGCCGGAAAATATTGAGTTGGTGGTCAAGGACAACACCTTGGTGGTCAGCGGCCGTCTGGCCGAGGAGCCAACCCAGGCAGAAGTCCTCCACCGCGGCATCGCCGGCCGCGCGTTCGAGCGCCGGTTTGTGCTCGCGGACCACATCGTGGTGGACGGCGCGGACTTGCAGCACGGCCTGCTGCATGTCGGACTGAAGCGCGTGGTGCCAGAGGCGTTGAAGCCCCGCCGCATCGCCATTGGCAGCGGTCCTGCCGCGATTGCCAATGACGACAGCACCGTAGTTGAGCACAAGGCGGCGTAAAGTCAGAGGCCGGGCCCGAGGCATCAGCCTCGGGCCCACACTGGCCCCGGTTTATTTCTTGAAAAGTCTACTTCTTGAAAAAGCTGTCAGCGTGGCCGCGCGCGCCTTCCTTGTGCGCAATTGCCGCCTCTGACCGTGCGATCTCTCCCTGCAATTCAGTGATATAAAGCCGCAGGTCAGCCACGCTGAAACCGTCAAGAACCGGCCGCTCCAGGCGCGCTGGTCTTCCACTTTCTTCATCTTGAACCATCTAAATCACCTTGACCCGCAATGGACCAGCAGCCCATATCCTGAGGATTGCCGAATTGAGGCGCGCCACCGCCACGGGCATCACCCACATCAGATGATGGACCAAGCGGTGCGGACGCTGCCAGCGCCGAAGGATGTTACGATGACCCTACCTCTCATGCCAAAGGCCACCGCGGTGTGGCTGATCGACAAGACAGCGCTCACGTTTACCCAGATTGCTGATTACTGCGGTATGCACCCGTTGGAAATCCAGGCCATTGCTGATGGCGAGGTGGCGCAGGGCATTAACGGCTATGACCCGGTTGCGAACAGCCAAGTGACAGCCGAGGAAATCGCCAGATGCGAGAAGGACCCTGACGCCCGGCTGAAAATGATGCCGATCACAACGCATACCCCGAAGAAGCAGAAGGGTGCGCGTTACACGCCGGTTGCCAAGCGCAATGACCGCCCGGACGGCATTGCGTTTGTGCTGCGGCATTATCCGCAGCTGTCGGAAGCTCAGGTGATCAAGCTGCTTGGCACCACCAAGGAAACCATCCAGAAGGTGCGTGACCGCCAGCATTGGAACAGCGCCAACATCAAGCCGCGGGATCCTGTGATCCTAGGTCTGTGCACGCAGACTGATCTGAACGCGATGATCGCCGCTGCGAATGAACGCCTTGTCCGCGAGGGAAAAGTGCCGCCTCCCCTCCCCCAGATCGAGACCGACGAAGCCGCTTAGCCCCGGCCGGCCGCTCCGAAAAGCGTTTGCCCGGCTACATGGAAATGACGGTCCGCGACACCTCGCAGGTCAGCACGCGCGTGTTCAACGACATGACCGACGTGACGGTGATTGCCCAGACGGCCAACGGCAAGTCTGTCGCCGGCCAGAACATGGTTTGCATGAAGG
>CAZZYR010000137.1:5637-6564 GCA_964658235.1 uncultured Acetobacteraceae bacterium
AAACTTCCCATATTCTCTAGCTGCCGCGCAGCCTTTCCATTTCTTCCTTCACCCGCAATTTTTCGAGCTTCAATCGTGACAACGCCCCGTCATCCGGCCGCGGGCGGTGGTCCTCGTCGAAAATCTTCCCCTCCAGACTGGCGTGACGATTGCTCAGGCTTTCGATGCGTGCTTGCAGGCTCATGGTGCCTCCGTGCTGAAGATCACACCCGCTCTCCCGGGTGCCTTAAAACCGTAATACACGCGGCCTCATGAACACCAAGCAAATCGCAGCGAGATGCGCTGAAGGGCGGCAAGAGGGCTTCCGCGCACGCCGTGCCGTGGTAATGAGCCGCAATGCTTACCGACCGCGACTCCCTGCTGCGCAAGCTTCACGAACTGCGCAGCGAGCACCGGGACCTCGACACCGTCATCGCCCGGCTGGTCCCCCAGCCGCTGGACCAACTGCAGGTTCAGCGCCTGAAGAAGCGCAAGCTGCTGCTGAAGGATGAAATCTCCTGGCTGGAAAGCCACTTGATCCCAGATAACATCGCCTGATGGCCGCCCCGTCCGGCCCGCGCGTCGGCATCATCATGGGAAGCCAATCGGACTGGCCCACCCTGCGCCATGCTGCCGAAACGCTCGAAAAACTCGTTATCGCGCATGAAACCCGCATCGTCTCCGCCCACCGCACGCCGGACCGGCTGGCCGAATATGCGCGCAGCGCCCGCGGGCGCGCGCTCCAGGTCATCATCGCCGGCGCCGGCGGCGCTGCCCATCTGCCCGGCATGTGCGCCGCCTGGACCCCGCTGCCCGTGCTCGGCGTGCCCGTGCAAAGCCAGGCGCTGTCGGGCATGGACAGCCTACTCTCCATTGTCCAGATGCCCGCCGGCATCCCGGTCGGGACGCTGGCCATCGGCCGCGCCGGTGCGGTCAACGCCGCCCTCC
>CAZZYR010000138.1:0-6446 GCA_964658235.1 uncultured Acetobacteraceae bacterium
GGATCTCGCCCCAGCACAACGCGAGTTGGCGGAGCGCGTAGCCCAGGTCACGGCACTCCTCGCCGCCCAGGCACCGGAAGTCCGCGTCACCATCGACCCACTCGAATTCCGCGGCTTCCGTTACCACACCGGCATCGCCGTCACCGTGTTCGCCCCAGGCCGCCACGAAGAACTCGGCCGCGGCGGCCGCTACCTCTCCGGCGGCGGCGAACCCGCCACCGGCGTCACCCTCTTCGCCGACGCCGTCCTGCGCGCCGCGCCCCCACGCCACGCCCCCAAAACAATCCTCGTCCCCCAAGGCTCCACCCAAGCCCCACACCTCCGTGCCCAGGGCTATGCCACCATCGCCGCCCTGTCCGAGTTTAACGAAGCCGAAGCAAAACGGCTGGGCTGTTCGCATATCCTTGAGGAAGACAAGGCAAGAGTTCTTTTTTGAAAAAAAGAACCAAAAAACTTTTCTCCATTCGCCCCGGACCCAAATCGCTTCCCTTGCGCCGCAGGCATCAAACTTTCTTCCTTCTTGGTGCTCTTCGTGGCTTTTCTTCTTCTTCGTGCCCTTGGTGTTAAAACCTTCCTTCCTTCCTTCCCTACTTACCCCCCAAACATAAGCCACCCTGAAAGCAGAAAATGCCCAACGTATCCGTCATAGGCGCCCAATGGGGCGACGAAGGAAAAGGCAAAGTCGTCGACTGGCTCGCCAGCCGCGCGGACATCGTCGTCCGCTTCCAGGGCGGTCATAACGCCGGCCACACCCTCGTCGTCGGTGACCAAACCTACAAACTCAGCCTCCTCCCCTCCGGCCTCGTCCGCGGCAAACTCGGCATCATCGGCAATGGCGTCGTCATCGATCCCTGGGCGCTGCTTGCAGAAATCGAACGCGTCCAATCGCAGGGCCTGCCCGTCTCGCCGGAAACCCTGCGCATCGCAGACAACGCCACCCTCATCCTCCCGCTGCACGGCGCCATCGACCGCGCCCGCGAAGCCGCCCGCGGCGACGCCAAGATCGGCACCACCGGCCGCGGCATCGGCCCGGCCTACGAGGACAAGGTCGCCCGCCGCGCCATCCGCGCCTGCGACCTCGCCGAACCGGAAACCCTCTCAACAAAACTCGACGAACTTCTTCTCCATCACAACACGCTGCTCCGTGGGCTGGGCGCCGAAACCTTCGAAAAATCCTCGCTCCTCCAGCAACTCCTGGAAATTGCCCCGCGCATCCTGCCCTATGTCGAACCGGTCTGGGAACGGCTGGACGCGGCCCGCAAGGCGGGCCACCGTATCCTCTTCGAAGGCGCCCAGGCCGTCATGCTGGACGTGGACCATGGCACATACCCGTTCGTCACCAGCAGCAACACGGTCGCCGCCACGGCGGCCTCAGGCACCGGCATGGGCCCATCCGCCATCGGCTTCGTCCTCGGCATCGCCAAGGCCTACACAACACGCGTCGGCTCCGGCCCCTTCCCCACTGAACTGCACGATGCCACCGGCCGCATGCTCGGCGAACGCGGCCATGAATTCGGCACCGTCACCGGCCGCCCGCGCCGCTGCGGCTGGTTCGATGCTGCCATGGTCCGCCAGGCCGTCAAGGTCGGCGGCATCGCCGGTCTGGCGCTCACCAAGCTGGACGTGCTGGACGGCATGGAGGAACTGCGCATCTGCACCGGCTACACAATCGCCGGCGCCCACAGCGCCCACCTGCCCGCCGCCCCTGGCGCCCAGGCCGCCGCCCAGCCGGTCTACGAAACCATCGAAGGCTGGCGCGGCTCCACCCGCGGCGCGCGCAGCTGGGCGGACCTGCCCGCCCAGGCCATCAAATACGTCCGCCGGATCGAGGAGCTGGTCGAAGCCCCCGTCACCCTTCTCTCCACCAGCCCACAGCGTGATGACACCATCTTGGTACGGGACCCCTTCCAGAATTGATCTGTCAGCGGCCTCCGATTCCCAAAAACTCTTAGGATTTGGCAAGACACTTAACCCTAGACTGGTAAGTTATCAGAAACCGGGCTGGGGACGTCAGCAAATTCATGGGTTTTCGGCTTCCCGGTGTCGGCGCCCGCAACCGCCCTCTCCTGCTCATCGCCCTGATACTCGCCGCAATCGTCGGCGCGGACCTCGTATCCTGGCGCAGCCTGCCTGCCCCGGACATGCATGCCGGCCAATCCGGCGCCGCCCTGCTCTCCACCGCACAGACCGCCTCCCTCATCTGGCGCCGCGTCGCCATCACTCACACCGTCGGACTGGCCGGAATTCTCGCTTTGATCGCGCTGCTCGGCCGGCGCATGGAGGCCCGGGTCGCCTCGGAGAAGCACGCGCAGGCCGTGCTTCTGGACACCCATCGCCGGCTCGCTTTGTCGGAGGCCGGCAACGCCCAGGCCAATCGGTGGCTGGAGATGGCCGGACAGATCGCCCAGATCGGCCACTGGAACCTGGACGTTCGGGAGGGCGCGCGTCTTACCTGGTCGGAGGAAGTCTACCGGATCCATGGGGTGAATCCGCAAACGTTCGATCTCACGCTGGACAGCGCCATCGCCACTTACCACCCGGCAGACCAGCCCAAGGTGGCCGCTTCCCTGGATGAGGCGATCAAGGCAGGGACACCGTTCGAATTTACCGCGCAGCTCATCCGCGGAGACGGCACCGTGGGCCATGTGCTCACCCGCGGACTGCCGCAAATCAACGCGCGCGGCATCACCACCGGCGTCTTCGGCGTCTTCATGGACATCACCGCCCAGAAGCACGCTGAAGCGGACTTCCTTGCGTCGCAAAAGCGCGCGGAAGTCGCGAACAGTGCGCTGGAAGCGGCCAACCACGCGCTGCAGGAAATGGCCATGCAGGACTCGCTGACCGGCCTGGCGAACCGCCGCCATTTCGATCGCGCGCTGGACATGGAGTTCCGCCGCGCCATGCGCGCGGGCGGTTCCATCGCGTTGATCATGATCGATGTGGACTGCTTCAAGCAATACAACGACACGTATGGCCATCCGGCCGGCGACGCTTGCTTGCGCGCCATCGCCGGCACAATCCCCCCGCTGCTCAACCGCCCCGGCGATACCGCGAACCGCTATGGCGGCGAGGAGATCGTTGTCCTCCTGCCCGGCAATACGGAAGCCGGCGCGCTTGCCATCGCCAAGCGCATCGCGGAGGCCATCCGCGCGCTCCAATTGGAACATGCCGGCAGCTCGCGCGGCGTGGTCACCATAAGCGCCGGAATTGAGGCCTTCGTGCCGGTGCATGACCGCGATACGGCACATGGCCTGGTGCAACATGCGGACACGGCGCTCTACGCCGCAAAGCGCGCAGGACGGGACCGCGTGCTAACTTTTTCGGAGGCAGCTGCGGCAGAAACGTAAGGCAAGCACTCCTTTTTTGAAAAAAAGGAGCAAAAAACTTTTATCAATTGAGCCCGCGATAGCACTGAAAAGAGTTTTTTGCTTCTTTTTTGCAAAAAAGAAGGCCTTGCCTTCAACCTTTCGCCTTCAACCTCTCCAATACCAACCCAGACGTCAAAATCTGCGGCAGCACCTCTTCCGCGCCGGACGCCGGATAAAACACATAAAGCGGCACCCCCGTCCGGTCGTGCGCGTGCAAATACGCGGTGATGGCACTGTCACCGCGCGTCCAATCCCCGCGCAGATACACCGCATTGGCCTGTGCGAACGCGTCCCGCACCGCGCGCGGCGTCAACGCTACCCGCTCATTGACAAGGCAGGTCACGCACCACGCCGCGCTCATGTCCACCAGCACCGGCCGATGGCCCGCGCGCAATTCCGCCAGTCGTGCCGCGGAATACGGTTCGGACCCATCCGCGGCCGCGCCGCTCGCCGCGTGCGCAACAGGCGCCGCCAGCCCGATGGCCGCCAGCAGCGCAAGGCCCGCGGCGGCACTCGCACCCGCCATGGCATGAAGCACGCGGCCACGCGCGCCCGCCTGGCGCCGCGCCTGCGCCAGCCCGAACGCCCAAGCGGCGATGGCCACCAGCAGGAAGCTCGCGAACACCGCCGCCAGCCCGCTTGCATCGGTCTGCTGGCTGGCCACCCACACCATCCACAGCGCCGCGCCATACATCGGGAATGCCCGCATCTGCTTGAACACATCCATCCACGCGCCGGGGCGCGGCAGCAGCCGCGCCACCGCGGGGGTCAGCGCCAGCGCCGCGAACGGTGCCGCCAGCCCCAATCCCAGCGCCACGAAGATCATCATTCCCGCGGCCGGCGTCATGGCGAACGCCGCCGCCAGCGCCGCGCCCATGAACGGCGCCGTGCACGGCGTCGCCACCACCACTGCCAGCAATCCGGTGAAAAAGCTGCCGCGCGAAGCCAGCCCTTGCCCGGCGCCAGCCAACTGGCCGCCCACCATGAAGACGCCGGACATGTTCAGCCCCACCGCGAACAGCAGCCACCCCGTGGCCGTGGTGAACGCGGCCGACTGGAACTGCACGCCCCAGCCCGCCGCCGCATCACCGGCCGCGCGAGCAACCAGCGTGATGCCGCCGATGGCGCAGAACGCCGTCACCACACCCAGCGTGTAGATGGCGGCCTCCCGCCGCACGTGGTGCCGCGCCGCGCCGGACAGGCGCGCCAGCGCCAGCGCCTTCATCGCCAGCACCGGCAGCACGCAGGGCATCAGATTCAGGATCAGCCCGCCCAGGAACGCCAGCAGCAGCGCCTGCAGCAGGCCGGGAGGGCTTCGCGCTTCCATCGCCGGCGGCAGTACGCCCGGTGTCGCGCTCACGGTCAGCGTTTCCGTCTGGCCCCCGGTATCCGTCAGCTGCAGCAGCCCGGCCAGCGCCCCCATCGGCTGCTTCAGCGGCTTCAGCGCCAGCGAAATGCCCTGCGGAAACCGGCCCAGCGCCTGCGCCGCGCCATGATCGATCACGCCCGGCTCCGCGGGAAAGAACCGCGCGTCCCGAATGGACAGGTTCGGCGCCTCCAGCCACAGCACGCCCTCTGGGGAGACATGGGCCGCGAACGGACTTGGCCGCGGCATGCGCGCATCCGCCGCCTGGAACAGCGCCGCCTGCGCCCCCGGTCTGCCCGGCCCGGCCGGCAGATCCAGGCGGAACCGCCCCTCCTCCGGCACGCAGATATCCGCACAGATCAGCCAGGTGGCGCGCGCCTCGATCACGCCCGGCGCCGCAGCTTTGGCCGTCACCGGCAGCACAAGCTCCCCGGTGTATTCGTAGCTGGTGAACGCCCCGTCCTGCTGGCGCTCCGGCACCGGATAGGCGAACGGCCCGATCGTGGCACCCGTCACCGTCAAAGTGGGCGGCGCGCCGGCGTCGCCAGGATTGGACCAATAGGTGTGCCAGCCCGGCGCCATCCGCAGGCGCAACCCCAGCCGGAATGGCTGCCCGGGCGCCACCGTGTCCGCTTCGCTGACCAGCGTCGCGGTGTCGCGCACCGTGGTCACCGGCGCTGACTCGGCCGCATAGGCCGCCGCCGACGTCAAACAGAAGAGCGCGCAAACAAGCGCAAGGCGCATCATGCAATCCCCGAAGCAGCCAAACTGCTCTCTCCACCTCGGAGATAGCATGGCAACCCTAAACATAGCATGGCCCAAGGCTCCACAATGCCTGCCCAGTCCTCACCCACGGTGTTCGGCCAGCGGCCTCGCGGGTTACACGCAGCGCATGGACCTTCCCGCCCTGCCCATCATCGATGCGCTGCCATCACTTCTTGACGCCTTCGCCACAGGTCCGAACGCCGTCCTCGTCGCCCCACCAGGCGCCGGCAAAACCACCCTTGTCCCGCTTGCCCTCCTGGAGGCGCCCTGGCTTGCCGGCGGCCGCATCCTGATGCTGGAACCCCGCCGCCTCGCCGCCCGCGCCGCCGCCACCCGCATGGCCGCCCTCCTCGGCGAGCCGGTTGGCCAAACCGCCGGCTACCGCACCCGGCTCGACAGCGCCATCTCCGCCAACACCCGCATCGAAGTCGTCACCGAGGGCCTCCTGGTCCGCCGCCTGCAATCGGACCCCGGCCTGGACGGCGTCGCCTGCGTCATCTTCGACGAGATTCACGAACGCGGCCTGGACGCGGACCTCGCGCTGGCCTTCTGCCTGGACCTGCAACGCGGCCTGCGCCCCGAACTCCGCCTGCTCGCCATGTCCGCCACCGCGGACGGCGCCCGCCTCTCCACCCTGCTCCACGGCCCCGTCATCGAAAGCGCCGGCCGGATGTTCCCTGTCGAGCAGCGCCACGCCGCGCGTGACATTGCCGGCCCGCGCGACCTGGCGGACGCCATGGCCCGCGCCATCCGCGCCGCCCTTCTGGAGCACCGCGGGGATATCCTCGCCTTCCTCCCCGGCATGGGCGAAATCCGCCGCACCGAACGCGCCCTGGACGGCTGCGGCACGCTTGTCCTCCCCCTGCACGGCGACCTCCCCCCCGCCGAACAGGACCGCGCGCTCACTAAGGCGGACACCCGCCGCATCGTCCTCGCCACCTCCATCG
>CAZZYR010000139.1:0-6325 GCA_964658235.1 uncultured Acetobacteraceae bacterium
CAGGGGGCTTTGAGGCCGCCGAATTCCTCTTCGACAGCCCGAAGGCGCCCGCCGTCGCCGAAGCGCGGGACTACGCCGCACGCTCCTTCCCCGAAGGCCGTCCGGTCCTGGAAGGGATCATCGATCTCAACACCCGCATCGGCCAGGACTTCAAGTTCCGCGGCGGCGTCACCACCGTCGAGACAACCGTCCTGGAAATCCTCAAGCACCGCGCCGGAGTCTGCCAGGATTTCTCCCACCTGATGATCGCCGGCCTGCGCGCGCTCGGTTTGCCAGCGCGCTATGTCAGTGGTTACATCCGTACTAAGCCCGCGCCTGGCCAGGCGCGCCGCCGCGGCGCGGACCAGTCCCACGCCTGGGTCGGCTGCTGGGCCGGACCCGAACATGGATGGGTGGACATCGATCCCACCAACGACATCCTCATCAAGGACGAACACGTGGTTCTCGGCTGGGGCAGGGATTTTTCGGACGTCAGCCCCCTTTGCGGCGTCATCCTCGGCGGCGGCAAACACAAACTTACCGTCAGCGTCGACCTCGAACCCGCCGAAGTGGACGCATGACCCGGTCCGACAGAACCCCGTCGAAGCCATCCTGGCGCACCCCTTGCAACGAACTGACCGCATAATGGAAACCACCGAACACGGCCTCCTCGACGGCTACGACAAAGGCGCCTTCTTCTGCGAGCTGATGGATTGCGCCGCGCATGACCCCGCGGTCCGCCTCATCGCATCCCGCCTCGCCGCCATGGACCCCGCCGAACTCTCCCGACGCGCCCAGATCGCCGAAGTCGAGCTCTACAACCAGGGCATCACTTTCACCGTCTATTCGGAAAAGGACGCCATCGACCGCATCCTCCCGTTCGACCTCATCCCGCGCGTTCTCACCGCGCAGGAATGGGACATCCTCGAGCGCGGCGTCCGCCAGCGCGTCGCCGCCCTCAACGCGTTCATCTGGGACGTCTACCACGACCAGAAAATCCTCAAGGACGGCATCGTCCCAGCGGCGCTCGTGCTCGGCAACGCCAATTACCGCCCCGAAATGGTCGGCCTGGACGTCCCGCACGGCACCTACGTCCATGTCTGCGGCGTCGACATCATCCGGGATCAGCACGGCAAGTTCCTGGTTCTGGAAGACAACGCGCGCACCCCCTCCGGCGTCAGTTACGTGCTGGAAAACCGCACCATGATGCGCCGCATCTTCCCGGATCTGATGGACGGCATCGCCGTCCGCCCCGTCGGCAGCTACGGCATGATGCTGCAGGCCGCACTCGCGGAAATCGCCCCGGCGGACATCTCCGATCCGCAAGTGGTCCTGCTCTCGCCTGGCATCTACAATTCCGCCTATTTCGAACACATCTTCCTCGCCCGCGAAATGGGCGTCCCGCTGGTCGAAGGCGACGATCTCGTCGTGCAGGACGATCGCGTCTGGATGCGCACCACCGCCGGCCTCGCCCCCGTACATTCCATCTACCGCCGCCTCAACGACGATTTTCTCGACCCCGACGTGTTCCGTCCGGACAGCACGCTCGGCGTGCGCGGCCTGATCGACGTCTGGCGCAAAGGCCGCGTCGCCATCGCCAACGCCGTCGGCACCGGTGTCGCGGACGACAAGGCCATCTACGCCTACATGCCCCGCATCATCCGCTACTACCTCTCCGAGGACGCCATCCTGGACAACGTCGAAACCCATATCTGCGGCGAAGACGAAGGCCTGGCCTACACTCTCGCCAATCTCGAAAAACTCGTGGTCAAGCCGGTGGGTGAATCAGGCGGCTATGGCCTGATCATCGGCCCGCACGCCACCACGAAGGAAATCGCCGATTTCCGCGTGCAGCTCCAGGCCGATCCCGCAAACTACATCAGCCAGCCCATGATCAGCCTCTCCGTCTCCCCCACCTTGGCCGGCAACCGCCTCCTTCCCCGCCACGTGGACCTGCGCCCCTTCGCCATCACCGGCCGCAAAACCTGGGTCCTCCCCGGCGGCCTCACCCGCGTCGCCTTGCGCGAAGGCTCGCTCGTCGTGAATTCCTCGCAGGGTGGCGGCTCAAAAGATACGTGGGTGCTGGAATGATGAAGCAAGAAAGGTCTTCTTTTTTGAAAAAAAGAAGCAAAAAACTTTTGTCCATTGAGTCCGCGACAGCGCGGGAAAAAGTTTTTTGGTTCTTTTTTTCAAAAAAGAAGTGCTTGCCTTCATGATTCCCGAACCCCAAGACGGCCAACGCCGCCCCGCGCTCCTCCTCTCCCGCTACGCCGAAGCCCTCTTCTGGCTCGGCCGCTACATGGAGCGCATCGAAAACCTCGCCCGCATCCTCGATGTCACGGACACCTTCGTCCGCCACGGCGTGGACCAGTCCGGCTGGCGCAGCGTCATCCAGATCAACGCCGACGAAGAACGTTTTACGACCCGCTACGGCGCGGCCAACGCGGAAACCGTCGCGCAATTCTACCTGGTGGACCGCGATAACCCCACCTCAATCCTGTCCTCGCTGTTCGCCGCGCGGGAAAACGCGCGCACGCTGCGCCCGCTCATCCCCACGGAAATGTGGTCCCAGATCAACATCTTCTACAATCACGTCCGCGGCCTGACCGAAGCCGACGCCGCCGCCAGCCGCGTCTCCGGCCTGTGCGCCTATTTCAAGGAACAATGCCAGGCCCATGCCGGCATCACGGACGGCACCTTCTACCGCGACCAAAGCTTCGCCTTCTACAGCATCGGCAAATACCTAGAACGCGGCGACCAGACCTCCCGCCTCGTGGACATCAAATACCACACGCTCCTGCCCACGCCGGATGATATCGGCAGCGCGCTGGACATCAGTCAGTGGCACGCCGTGCTCCGCGCCGCCTCCGGCTACCACGCTTATCGCCGCATCAACCCCAGCCACATGACCCCCGGCTCGGTCGCCGGCTTCCTGCTGATGAACCAGTCTTTCCCCCGCAGCGTCACCCTCTGCGTCCGCCAGATCGAAATCTTCCTTGGCCAGCTCAGCGGCAATTACGGCCTGCGCGGCGCCTACGCCGCCCAGGAACGCCTCGACGAACTCCGCGCCGCCCTGATGGACCAAACCATCCAGGACATCCTCGCCCGCGGCCTCCACGAATTCCTGGACTGGGTCCAACTCCAGTTCATCGGCCTCCAATCCGCCATCGCCGGCTCCTTCTGGCGCAAAACCGAGAGTTCGCAGAGCCAAACACAAAGTTAAGCAAGGCCTTCTTTTTTAAAAAAGAAGCAAAAAACTTTTATCTATGTAGGGTGGACGAAGTCCACCAATCGCCACTTAAACGGCAGACGCACCTGCGAGCCCCACACACTCCGAGCAAACCCCCTCCACCTCCACGGTGGACCGCCGCGCCACAAACCCGCTCCGCGCCGCCACCGCCGCCACCGCCTCGCCAATCGCCGCATCCTCGAACTCGGCGACGCTGCCGCACTCGACACAAATGAAGAACTGCACCGGATGCGGATGATCCGCCTCCTCATGACACCCCACGAACGCATTCAGCCGCTCCACCCGATGGATCAGCCCCTGCGCCAGCAGGAAATCCAGCGCGCGATACACCGTCGGCGGCTTGCCCTGCCCACTGCGGTCCCGCAGCCTATCCAGCAGCGCATACGCCCCGATCGGCTCCCCGGCCGCCAAAATCAGCTCGAGCACCCGCCGACGTATCTCCGTCAGCCGCGCCCCACGCTGCGCGCACGCCGCCTCCGCCCGCGCCAGCCGCTCCCCCAAATCGATCGTGTGCCCCCCGTCCGGCATCAAGCCTCGCCGGCCGCGTCGGCCTGGAACACCACACGCTCGTACAATTCATCCACCGGAACCTCGATCCCGATCTCGGGCATCCGCAGCGCGTCCCCCGCCACCAGTGACTCTGCCGTCCACGCGTGCGCGCCTTCGGCACGTTCAAAAACCCAAAGCCCCACACTACGGCTTTCCAGGATCACATACCGGCGGATCGACGCCACCGCCTGATACTCCCGCAATTTGATGATCCTGTCCGTGCGCCCCGTGCTCGGACTCAGCACCTCAAATACCACGACCACGCCTTCCACCAGCCGGCTTTCCCCGTCATTCCGGCTGCAAGTGACCAATGCGTCCGGGTACCGCACTGCGTCGTTCAAAGTGGCAAGGCCGGCGCCTGCCATCGCCTCGCAGGCCGAACCACGAAGCCGAGAGCGCAGCGCGTCATAGATATTAGACGCAATCCTGTGATGGTTGATCGTCCCGCCCGTCATCGCCACAGGCGCAAACCCGTCAAACTCATACCGCCGGTCATCCGGCGGCTCCCACGCGAAGAACTCGGCCCGGGTCATCCCACGCTGGCGCAACGAAGTGCTCATGCCGCCATCATAGCAGTCCTGACACCCGCCCTCCATCTTTCCTCTCCCGTCAGTGTTACGTTATAGCGTAGCCCGAACGGCGAGGCCGCCCATCCACATGACGCCACCCCAGGTCCTGGCAGGGCTCCTCTGCCTGCTCGTGACCCCCGCTTTCGTGGCTCAAGCCTTCGTGGCCCGAGCAGCGGCGGCTGCTCCCCGCATCGTCGCCGCGGAAGCCGTCTATGCGGACATCGCCCGCCAGATCGCCGGCCCGGACGCCACCGTCACCACGCTCCTCAACAATCCCGCCGCGGACCCGCACGACTTCGAACCCACCCCCGCCATCGCCCGCGCCGTCGCGGACGCGGACATCGCCATCGCCAATGGCCTCGGCTACGACCCCTGGATGGCGCGCCTCCTGGCCGCCTCCAGCCACGCCGAGCGCGCCATCGTCGTCGCCGACCTCCTCCACCGCCAAGACGGCGCCAACCCCCATCTCTGGTACGACCCCGCCGCCATGCCCGCCCTCGCCACATCCCTGGCGAACGCATTGCGCCAATCCGACCCGCCCCACGCCGCCGCCATCACTGTCCGCCTAACCAGCACCCTGGCCAGCCTCGCCACGCTGCAAGCCCGCATCACCCGCCTGCGCGCCCAGGATGCCGGCACACAAACCGCCGCCACGGAACCCGTCTTCGGCCTGATGGCCGCCGCCCTGGGGCTCACGGACCGCCACACCCGCCTGGAACTCTCCCAGATGAACGGCACCGAGCCCCGCGCCAGTGACGTCGCCGCCCTGCAGGACGATCTCCGCGCCCGCCGCGTCCGCATGCTCTTCGTCAGCGCACAGCACACCGGCCCCGCCACCGCCCAGCTCGCCGCCATCGCCCGCGCGGCCGGCATCCCCGTCCTGCCCATCGCCGAAACCCTGCCCCCCGGCACCACCGCCCAGGCCTGGATCGGCGCCACGCTGGATGCCGTGCAGGCCGCCCTCGGCAAACCCTCGTGACCGCCGCGCTGCACTTCCAGGACGTGACCCTCCGCCTCGGCAACCGGACCATCCTACAAAACCTCGATATCGCCATCCCCCAAGGCGCCGTCGTCGGCCTGCTCGGCCCCAACGGCGCCGGCAAAACCACGCTCCTGCGCGCCGCTCTCGGCCTCGTCCCGCCCGCCGCCGGCCACATCCACGTGCTCGGCGCCCCCGCCCAGCCCGGCCGCACCCACGCCGGCTACATGCCGCAAGGCAGCACCGCCCTCGCCGAACTCCGCCTCGCCGGCCGGGATTTCGTCGCCGCCGCCTCCCTCGCCACCGGCTGGGGCCTGCCTCGCCCGGACCACGCGGACATCGACCGAGTCCTGGCCCTCACGGACGCCACCGCTTTCGCCCACCGCCCCGTCGCCACCCTCTCCGGCGGGGAGCGTCAGCGCCTGATGCTCGCCCAGGCCCTGCTGGGCCGCCCGAAACTGCTGTTGCTGGATGAACCCCTGGCCGGACTGGACCCCCGCCACCAGGCCGCCACCGTCGCCCTGATCCGCACGCTCGCGGACCGGCTCGGCATCGCCGTCCTGGTCTCCGCCCATGACGTGAACATCCTGCGCCCGGCCCTGGACCTGGTCCTCTACCTCGCCGCCGGCCGCGCCGTCATCGGCCCCGTGTCCGAAGTCGTCACCGCCCCCGTGCTGAGCGGCCTCTACGGCGCCCCCGTGCACGTGTTCGAAACCGCTGGCCATGTCTTCGTGGTGACCGATGCTGGCATATGAATTCATGCGCCACGCGCTGGCCGCCGCCGCCATCGTGGCGCTGGTCTGCGGCGCCGCCGGCTACGTCCTCGTCCTCCGGCGCCAGGCCTTCGCCGGCCATGCGCTCGGCCATGTGGGCTTCGCCGGCGCGGCCGGCGCCATGCTCATCGGCGCCGCACCCATCTGGGGCCTCCTCGCCGTCACCGTCTCTGGCGGCGCGCTCATGGGCCTCGCCGGCGAACGCCTCGGCGAGCGCGATGTCGCC
>CAZZYR010000140.1:0-6278 GCA_964658235.1 uncultured Acetobacteraceae bacterium
CCAGCCGGTGGCGTGGCCGATCGGCAGCACGAACAACGTCCAGCCATATTGCAGGTTGGCAATCATCACCATGCAGAGAATGCCGATGATCAGCTGGACCCATCGTGATTTCAATGCGGACATGATCGTCTGACCTACGGTGCTGTATGATTGCGCATCGCGGCGCGCTGGCGGACCAGCGCCAGCATGGCATGGCTGATCGGGGCGGGGACATTCACCCATTCGGCCATCTCCACCACCGCGCCGAGGATCGCCTCGATCTCCAGCGGGCGCCCCGCCTCCAGATCCTGCAACATCGAGGTTTTGTGCCGCCCAACTTCGGCGGCGCCGTCGATGCGCTTTTCCAGATCGATCGCGAACCGGATGCCCAGCGCCTCGCCCACCGCCTGGCCTTCCAGCATCATGGCGCGCGCCACTGCCCGGCTGCCGGGGTCGGACGTGATGATGTCCAGCGTCGCCGTGGTCAACGCGCTGATCGGATTGAACGCCATGTTGCCCCACAGCTTCACCCACAATTCGTCGCGTATGCGCGGCCGCACCGGCGCCTTCATCCCAGCCGCGATCAACAGTTCGGACAATGTGCTGGCGCGTGCCGAACGCGTGCCATCCGGCTCGCCCAGGCTGAAGCGGTCGCCATAGCTGTGGTTGATCACACCGGGCGAGGCGACGGTGGCGGCGGGATACACGATGGACCCCAGGCACTGCGCCGGCGGCAGTGCCGCGGATAGCGCACCGGTGGGGTCCACGGACACGATCCGCCGGCCGCCGAATGGCGCAGGAAGGCCGTAGCTGTACCACCAGGGCACCCCGTTGATCGCTGTCACGATCGTCGTGTTTGGCCCCACCAGCGGCGCCAGTTGTGGCAGGGCCGGCTCCACGGAATGCGCCTTCAGCGTCAGGATCAGGTAGTCTTGCGGCCCGATCGCGTCGCCATGCGCCACCGCGTTCGGCCGCGTCACGATCCGTTCGCCGCCGGACAGCAGAATCAGCCCGTCCTGCCGCATCGCCGCCAGATGCGGGCCGCGCGCCACGATGGAAACCGGCGTGCCCGCCGCCTCCAGCTTCGCCGCCAGCAAGCCGCCGATGGCGCCCGCCCCGAAAACACAAATGCTTGGCATCACGCTGTCTCTTGCGGCGCCAGACCAAGCTTGGCCGCCAGCCCGATGCGCTGGATCTTGCCGGTGGCACCCTTCGGGATGTCGTCCATCACCAGCACGCGGCGCGGCACCTTGAACGCAGCAAGGCGGGCAGACGCAAAATCGCGTATTTCCGCCTCGGTGGCCGTCATCTCCGGGCGCAGCACAACCACCACGCCCACCTCCTCGCCCAGCTTGTCGTGCGGAATGCCGAAGGTGCAGGCCTGGGCGATCGCCGGGTGATCGAGCAGCACCACATCCACCTCCAGCGGGCTGATCTTTTCGCCGCCGCGGTTGATCTGTTCCTTCAGCCGCCCGGTCAGGAACAGATAGCCTTCCTCGTCCAATTTGCCTTGGTCGCCGGTGCGGAACCAGCCATCGGTGAATGCTTTGGCGTTGGCGGCCGGATTGCTGTCATAGCCCAGCGTCACGTTCGGCCCGCGGATCACCACCTCGCCCACTGCGCCCTGCGGAAGGATGGTGTTGGTGTCGTCCATGATGGCGATCTCGGGCCCGGCGGCGATCCCCACGGCGCCCGGCTTGCGCGGCCGCGGCGGCAGCGGGTTGCTGGCCATCTGGTGGGCCGCCTCCGTCATGCCATACGCCTCGATCACCGGCGCGCCGAACACCTCCTCCAACTCCGCCATCACCTGCGGCGGGAGCGAGGCGGAGGAGGACCGGATGAAGCGCAGCTTAGCCGCGCGCGCCTGCTCGGGTTGCGCGCGCATCCGCATCAGGATGGCCTGGTGCATCGTCGGCACCGCCGTGTACCAGGTCGGCTTCACGTCGCCGAGCAGCTCGGCAAACTTGAATGCGTTGAAGCCCGGCGTGCAACACACTGCGGCGTTGGCGGACAGCGATGCCGTCACCGCGGCGATCAGCCCATGAATATGGAACAGGGGCATTACGTTCAAGCAAAGATCGGACGGGCTCAACGCCAGGGAGCGCGCGATGTGCCGTGCGGACGCAACGATATTCGCGTTCGTCAGTGGCACGATCTTGGGCCGCGCCGTGGTGCCGGATGTGTGCAGAACCAGCGCCGGATCGTCCGGTCCCGCCGCACGCACCGGTTTGCGATCGCCCCTCTCCGCATCCCCCTCAAGCCGGAACATCCCGGCCGCATCGCCCTCCGCCGTCACCAAGTTCAAGACAGGGATGCCGAGACGCGCGGCGATGTCAGCCGCCGCTTGCGGTCCGCCAGGTGCCAGGATGATCGCGGCCGGCTTCAGGTCGGACAGGTAGAATTCGAACTCTTCTGCCTTGTAGGCTGGGTTCAGTGGCGCGGCGCAGCAGGCGGCGGCCACAGTCAGGAACGCGGTGGCCATGTCCGGCCCGTTCGGCAGCACGATGCCCACCCGATCGCCCGGACCAATGCCGCGCCCGGCCAGCGTGTCGGCCACAGAAGCGGCGAGCCTTGCCAGGCCTGGCCCGTCCAGCCAGGGCCGGCCAGGAGCACCAATGGCGCGCGGCGCTGACAAGCCGGCGATCAATGCCGAAAGTGTAGACTCCATAATAAACTACTCCAGACGAGCCGCGCGGTGCGCGGTAAGAGAAGAAAGAAGTTCTTTTTTGGAAAAAAGAACCAAAAAACTTTTATTCATTGAGTCCGCGACAGCATTGAAAAAGGTTTTTTGCTTCTTTTTTGCAAAAAAGAAGGCCTTGCCTTTGCTTCGCCATCAATCGGCCGCTTCATAGCGATTGGTCAACGCCCCGATCCCGTCAATCACCACGCTCACCACCGCCCCCGAACGCATCGGCAACACCCCCAACGACGTGCCGCACGCAATCAGATCGCCAGACAGCGGCTTTTGTGGTGTCGCCTGTCCCAGCTTGGCTGCCAGCGCGTGGAAATTGTTCCGGAGTGCTACGAACTTGCCAGGTACTACCGGCGCCAGAAAACTTACGTCCGCAAGTGTCAGCTTCGCGCCCGATGGCTCGAATGCGCCGAACATGTCACCGTGATTCGGCACAATCTCATTGCCCTCCGGCGTTACGAAACCGCCTTCAAAACGCACCCACGCCACATGCCTTCATCCTTGAAGCAATTGCCCGGTGATGAAAAAACCCTTTGTCAGCACGTTTGCTTTTTTTCAAAAAAGAAGGCCTTACTTCTCAAGCGCCCGCTCAATCAACGCCTCATACCCTTTGATATAAACACCCATGTCCAAATTCGCCTCCGCCCATGCGCGCGCATTGCGGCGCAGCCGGTTGGCCAGTCGGGTATCCTCCAAAATCTCCAGCACGGTATCGGCAATGGCGTCTGGCTGGAGGAACGGCGTCAGCAGCCCTTGTGCACGGTGCGTGACGAATTCATGCACCGGGCCGGTGTCGCTCGCGACCAGCGCGCACCCGGCGGACATCGCCTCACGCAAGGACCAGGAGGCGACGAAAGGATAGGTGAGATAAACGTGCGCGTCCGAACGCTGCAGCAGCTTGACGTAGGTTTCGTAAGGCACACGGCCGGCAAAGTGGACGCGGCTCATATCAAGGCGGCCTTTCAGCTCGTCCTGCATCTGCTCCCGCCACGTCCCCTTGATGGGCGTGGCGCCGTAACTGACGCCGTCACCGCCGACCAGAATCACCCGTGCATCCGGGCGCGCCGCAAGCAGGCGCGGCAACGCGCGCATGAACACGTGGAAGCCGCGATAGGGTTCGAGGTCCCGCACGACATAGGTGATCAGTTTCTCAGTGGGCTTAATTCGATAGCCGGCCAGGGACACCACGCGCTGGCGCAGGGTAGGATCCGGGTGGCAGACATCCAGATTCACCCCCTCCTTCAACACCACAATCCGGTCCCGCGCCCAGGCGGGGTATGTGCTGTGCTGGAATTGGGTTGGAGTCATCCCCAAACCTGGGTTGGCGAGCGTCATCAGATTGACGGCGTTCTTCACGCGGATGCGCGCGGCCATGTCCGGGGCGGGCGGGAATTCCGGATCGAACCCCACGTCAAACCCCTGCAGGTTGTAGTAGAACTCCTGATAGCCAAGCAGCGGCGCGTCCGGCCACACGTCGTTGATGTGGAGCATTTCGCCCCAGCCATGATGGCCGATGATGATGTCCGGCGTGAAGCCGAGCGCTTTCAGCTTTTCGCCGGAGCGCGCCACGTGTTCGGCCCGGCAGAGTGAAAGCTCCAGCTCGCGCGCCATCGGATGCCATTCCGCCGACGGGGCACGCGGCAGCGAACGGACCACCTTGCGCACGCCAGCGAGCTGGTTGCGCTGCGCTTCGGTGATGAACAGCAATTCGTGCCGGTTCTGCGCCGCCAGATGGCGCAGCAGATGCAGGAACTGCGCGGGGAAGTTCTGATGTATGAACAGGAATCTCACCGGCGCACATCCACGCCGGCGAGATCGCCCGAACCCCGGGCGCCTGCCCGGGGATGTCCAGATGTCACCGCTTGCCGCGGGCGGGCGGTTTGGCCGGCTTGGACGCTGCCTTGATTGGTGCTGGTGCAGGCGCCTTCGGCGCCGGTTTGGCCGCCGCAGACTTCGCAGGCGCAGGGGCGGGCGCGGACTTGGCGCCCGTGGTCTTGCCCGGCTTGGCCTTGGGGGCGGCTTCAGGCGCGCCCCGCTTGACGAGCTTGATGTTGAACGCCTCGAGCGGGGACATGCTTTCAGCCTGGCATGGCTCGCCATTGTCGAGCGGACCCACCCGGGTGCCGTCAACGAAGCTGGCTTCCACCACGCAGTCGTAATGTTCGGCTGCCTCGCCGCGCAGGCGCATGCGCAAGCCCAGGATTGGCAGGCTCATGCCGCGGCTGCCGCAGAATTGGCCGCCTTCGGCCCAGGGGCTGAGCCAGCCGCGGCCCAGAACTGCCTGGTATTCCACCTCGCCGGGACCAACCGGCCCCTTGGGGGAGACGGCAAAGCCCTCGATCCAGTTCTTGCTGCCAGGCTTGCCCATCCATTCGCCAAGCCTGGCGAGCGTGTCGCCACCGCCTGCGATATGGGCAACAATCTCCGCGGTTTTTGCCGCTTCGGAATCGGCCTGGATTGCCCCAGCGGGCGTATTTTGCGGCGACGATGCGGCGCCGCCGGCCTGTGCGATCGGCAGCGGGGCGGCTGGCGCCGGCTTCGGCGCGGCGGGCGCGGGGGCAGCCGCGGCCTGAACCGGCGCGGCGACCGGCGCGGGTTTGGGTGCCCCCTGCGGCGCGGCCAAGGATGGCAGGCTGCTGGCATCCGCCAAGCGGAGGATCTGCAGCTTGGGCGCCTCGCCCGTGCTGTTGGGCGCCTGATAGATGGTCACCAGCACCTGCGCCGGACCGCGCGTGACGCGAACCAGCGCGGCGCCGTTCCACCCGCCCAGCCAGCCATCATCACGGAAGCTGCTGATGGTGACGGCTTCGGGGCGGAAGACCGGGCCCGGCGGGACGGAAATGCGCACGCCAGGCAGGCCGGTGCCCGGATCGGGCAGCACGCTGCCGGGCGCGTTGAAAATGCAGAACAGGCCGGTGTCCAGCGTCATGACGTTGCCGGAGACCTTGAGCTCGGTCACCATTTTCTGGGCTTGTGCGGCCGCAGCCGACTTCTTCTGGTCACTCACGGCGGATTATCGCGCTCCAAGGGTCTGATGCGGGCGCCTTTGTGCGCCGGGCGGTTGTTTCGGGCAAGGCGGGAAGCAAGGCCATTTCTTGCAGGACACGGCAACACCTTTCAACCGATGCGGGCGGTGGCGATCAGCCAATCGTTGATGTTCCCGGCCGGCAGGCTGAGGGGAAGCACCCAGCCGCCGCCGGAGCGCCGCACCCGGTCCGCCGGCGTGCCGATATCAAAGACCGCTGCGGACAGGCCGGCCGCCCACACATCCGTCAATGCATAACACCACGTCTCCGGCCAGATGGACGGCAGAAAAGCCAGTTGCGCGCCCTGCTCCCGGATCAAACCGGCAGCCTCCTGACGCTTGAATTCCCCGGTGATGAAGACCTTCCCCGTTGCCAGCGCTGCATCGTCATCCACCGTGTAGCCGATGACGGTGAACATCAGGTCAAGGCCACGCGCTTCGGCATCGCGCGCGCAGGCGAGCAGCACGTCGAAACCTTTCTCCAGGCCGATCGCACCCACCACGGCAATCCGCACGAGACCGCCGCCTGGCTGGACCCTAGCCGCCAGACCCACGGGATCGGACTCCCAAGGCTGCACATCC
>CAZZYR010000141.1:0-6237 GCA_964658235.1 uncultured Acetobacteraceae bacterium
GCAGTTCTTTTTTGAAAAAAAGAACCAAAAAACTTTTTTCAGTGCTGTCGCGGACCAATGGCTAGAGTTTTTTGCTTATTTGGCCTCCACAAAGGTCTTCCCTAAACACGCCGGCGCCTGCCCTGACGACATCACCGCCAATACCAGGATTGTCGCCAGGTACGGTATCATCGCCAGCACCTGGGACGGCACGGCCACGAAGCCCGCGCCCTGCAGGGTGAATTGCAACACGGAAATGCCGCCAAACAGATAGGCCCCCGCCATCACGCGCCAGGGCCGCCACGCGCCGAACACCACCAGCGCCAGCGCAATCCAGCCGCGGCCGGCCGTCAGACCCTCCACCCACATGGGTGTCGCGGCCAAGGACAAATAGGCGCCCGCAACGCCGCTCATGGCGCCGCCGAACAACACGGCCAGCAGGCGGATGCGCAGAACGTTGTGGCCCAGCGCGTGGGCAGACGCGGCGTTCTCGCCCACCGCGCGGAGCACCATCCCGGCCCGCGTGCCGTTAAGCCACCACGCACAACCCGCCACCATGATCACGGCGGCATAAACCAGCGCATCGTATTGCAGCAGCAACGGTCCCAGCACCGGCAGGCTGGACAGCAACGGGATGTGCAGATGTGCCATGGGCACCAGGCTGCGGCCCACCAGATGGGTGCCGAATAGGCTGGACAAGCCGGTGCCGAAGATGGTGATGGCCAGGCCGCTGGCCACCTGGTTGGCGGCCAACGTCAGTGTCAGAAGCGCGAAGATCGCGGACAGCGCGCAGCCTGCCAAACCGCCGGCGGCAAAGCCCAGCACGTCGCTTCCGGTGGCGGATGTGGTGGCGAAAGCGGCCACCGCGCCCAGCAGCATCATGCCTTCCAGGCCCAAGTTCAGCACGCCGGCGCGCTCGGCCACCGTCTCTCCGGTGGCTGCCAGCAGCAGCGGTGTGGCGCCTGTGGCCGCGGTCACTAGCGCGGCAACCACCATCCCCGACGTCATGGAAAAAACCGCAGGCGGTGGCGGATCAGCACGTCCGCCGCCAAGGGGAACAGCAGGAGAAGTCCCTGGACCACGCCGGCCGCCCCGTTCGGCAGGCCGGTGCTGACCTGGGCGGAGTCACCGCCCACATAGGACAGCGCCACCAGAAGCGCGGCCGGGATGATGGCCAGCGGGTTCAGCCGGCCAAGGAACGCCACGATGATGGCGGTGAAGCCGTAGCCCGGGGTGATCTGCGGGATGAGCTGGCCGATCGGCCCCGTCACCTCGAACACGCCGGCCAGGCCAGCCAAACCGCTGCCGGCCATAAACACGATCCACACCACGCGGGACGCGGCAAAGCCCGCATAACCCGCCGCCGCGGGGGCCGCGCCCGCAGCACGCACCTGAAAGCCGATCATGGCGTAGCGCAGCGCCGCCCAGAGGATCACGGGCACCAGGAATTCGATCAGCGTGCCGGAGGTGAGGCGGGCGCGCGGAAAGAGCGGGGCCAGGGTGGCCGCATCACTGAACATGCGGGATTGCGGCAGGTTGTAGCCTTCAGGATCCCGCCACGGGCCAAACACCAGCGTGCTCAGCAGCAGGCTGGCGACATAGGTCAGCATAAGGCTGGTCAGGATCTCGTTCACGCCCAGGCGCGTGCGCAACAAGGCTGGCAACGCGCCCCAGGCCATGCCACCGGCCAGGCCCGCCAGGCACACCACTGGCAGCACCCACGCGCCGGTCGCGTCCGGCAACGCCAGCGCAACGCCGCCGCCAGCCACGGCCCCCATGGTCAACTGCCCTTGTGCGCCGATGTTCCACACGTTCGCGCGGAACCCCGCCGCCAGACCGGCCGCGATCATGGCCAACGGCCCCGCCTTCAGCGCCAGCTCCGCCCAGCCATTGGCGGACGCCAGCGGCGCAACGAAAAACGCCTGCATCGTCGGCCAAACAGGATAGCCCATCACCGCGAACAGCACGCCGGATGCGGCGACGGTGGCAAGCACAGCCAGCGGCGGAATCAGCGCGTCCAGCAGCGGCGAGCCAGCCTGGCGCGGCTCCAGCCTAAGCTGCATCGGCCAAGCTGGGCGCAGCGCCCCCCATCATCAGGCCAATCTCCGCCACACTCAGCGCGCCGGTGGGCAGTAAAGGTGACAGCCTCCCCTCGTGCAGCACGGCCAGCCGGTCTGCCAGCGTCCGTAATTCATCCAGGTCCTGGCTGATGATCAGCACCGCGGCGCCGGCGGCGGCCAGCGCCATCAGCGCCTGGTGAATAAGCGCGGCCGCCCCGGCGTCCACGCCCCAGGTCGGCTGCGCCACAACCAGCACGCCCGGATTCTGGCCGATCTCCCGGCCCAGGATGAACTTCTGCAGATTGCCACCGGACAACGATGCGGCGAGGGCCGCCGGGCCGCCGCAGTGCACGCCATACTTCGCGATGATCCCGTCGGCGGCGCGCCGAGCCGCACCCGGGCGGATCAGGCCAGCCCGCGCCAGGCCGGCGCGCCGGTAGCCGGTTAGCAGCGCATTGTCCGATAGCGAGAAGGGCGGGATGGCGGCATGGCCGTTGCGTTCCTCCGGCACGCAGGCAAGGCCAAGGTCCCGGCGCGCGGCGGGGCCCAACCGGCCGCAGGACTGCTCGTCGATCAGTACATCCGCCGGGACATGGACGCGGCGTTCCCCACTGATTGCGGCGAACAGCTCCGTCTGGCCGTTGCCGGCGATGCCAGCGATGCCGGCGATCTCTCCTGCGCGCACCTCCAGCGCCACGCCATGAAGGTCCACACCACCCGGCATGGCCGGCAGGTCCAGCGCATCCAGAACCAGCCTTGGCCGGCCGGATGGCGTGGATAAAGCGGCCGGCTTGGCGGCGCGCACCAGCTCGGCGCCCATCATCATGTGGGCGAGCGAAGCAGCACTCTCCATGCGTGGATCGCAGCTCGCCACCACGCGCCCGGCGCGCAGAACCGTGGCGGCGCTGCACAGCGCGCGTATCTCATCCAACTTGTGGCTGATATACAGGATGGCGCAGCCTTCGGACGCCACGCGGCGCAAGGTGGTGAACAGCGTGTCCACCTCCTGCGGAGTCAGCACGGAGGTGGGCTCATCCATCACCAGCAATCTGGGTGATTGCAGCAGGCAGCGGACGATTTCGATTCTCTGCCGTTCACCCACGGAAAGGGTGCGCACCGGGCGGTCGGGATCCAGCGGCAGCCCATACTCCACGCTCAGCGTGCGGATGCGCTGCGCGAGCGCTCCGGCGGGCCCAGGATCATCCAGGCCAAGCGCCACGTTTTCCAGGACTGTCATCGCGTCGAACAGCAGGAAATGCTGGAACACCATACCGATGCCCATGCGGCGCGCGGTGCGCGGGTCATGCGGCGGCAGCGCGGCACCTTCCCAGATGATCTCGCCCGCGTCAGGCCGCAGCACGCCATAGACCATCTTCACCAAGGTGGATTTGCCTGCGCCGTTCTCGCCCAGCAGCGCATGGATCTGGCCGGGCAGGACGGAGAGGCTAACGTTGTGATTGGCGGTAAAGGCGCCGAAGCGGCGGGTTAGGCCGCGCAGCTCCAGCCTTGGGGTGTTCATGGGCGGTCCATCAAGGTGCGTCTCGCGTCCCACGTCAGCTTGCGCGAGCCCTGCAATTGGCGGGCCAGCGGTGACACGACGGCCACAAACCGGTTGAACAACCGCACGCTTCGTACTCGAAACGGCAACGCCGCTTTTTCACCCACATCATGCCGCGAACGGGCGCCGGGTTGCGCGGACCCTTGCGTGCAGTGGCAGCATTCCGTGCACACGGGCCCGTGATCGGCTGGCATGTGCGTTGCATCAAGCCCCTGACGAATAGGGGACCTGCGCGTGCGGGGCGGATCATGAAAACCACAACCACATCCATCACCGCCACGCGCAAGCTTCGTCTCGGATTGCTCGGCGGCAGCAATCTGGCACTGCTCTGCGCGTTGCCGGCCGCGGCACAAACCGCAAGCGTGGCCAGCCCGCAAGCGGCTGCATCGCCGAACGGAAAAATCGAAACGGTGATCGTCACGGCGCAGAAGGTGCGCACCAATTTGCAGAAGACGCCCCTTGCGGTAAGCGTGCTGTCCAGCGCTACGCTGGATCATCTGAATATCGTGGCGCCGCGTGACCTGGACAACATCGTTCCCGGCCTTGTGGTCAACACCACGCCGTCCAACCCGCTCTCCATCAGCATACGCGGCGCAGGCTATGAAGGGATAGAGAATACATCCGCCCAGCCTGGCGTGTCCTACAACCAGAACGGCGTCTATATCGCCAGCCCCATTTCGCTGAACGCGAACTTCCTTGATGTGGACAGCGTGGAAGTGCTGCGCGGGCCGCAGGGCACGGTGCTGGGCCAGAACTCGGATGGCGGCGCCATCAACGTCACCACCGTGCGCCCGCAACTGGGTGTCTATGGCGGCTACACGGATTTCAGCTACGGCAGCTACAATTACGACCGCTTCCGCATCGCCGGCAACTTTCCGCTGGGCGAGACGGCCGCCGTGCGCGTGGCCGTCCAGCAGGAGGCGCATGACGGCTGGGGCAATGCCACGCAGGTGCCCGGCACCGGCGGCCATTACGACCTGGGTGATGAGAACAGCGTGAACGCACGCATCGACGCCCTCTGGAAACCGATCGAACCGCTGACGGTGGAGCTGTGGGCCGAGCATTACAGCAACAACACGAACGGCGACGCCTTCAAGAACATCCTGGACCCCAACCCCGATCCGCGCCAGTTGACGCAGGATTATCCCACGAAGATGAACCAGAAATCCGACAATTTCGCGCTGAACCTGGGTTACGACCTCGATTGGGCGACAGCCAAGTTCATCGGCAGCTACCAGGAAGGCACGCTGAACAGCGTTGAGAACCTGGACAAGCTCAGCTATGCGACGGCCGTGCCTATCTTAGGCGTGCACGACATCGATGTGGCGAATGACCGTCAGGGCCACAGCTACACGGCTGAAGTTGACTTGACGTCCAAGCCGGGCACGCGCCTGGATTGGATCGTGGGTGCTTTCTATCTGAGTCAGCGTTATAATGAGGCGGTTGAGGAATACCAGTTCACGAAAGCGGACATTCCCTTCGGGCTGCCGCTCAATCTCAGCCCGTCCAACCCCTATTATAACGAGACGGCCAACTTCAGTGGCCCGGTGGCTTTCGAGACTCGGGATACCCAGCGGCTTGAGTCTGCGTCCGTCTATGGTCAGGGCGTCTACCACATCACCGACCAGTTGCGCTTCACGCTTGGTGGCCGTGCCACGACGGATAATCAGATCGGCGTGGTCCAGGATTATTTCGGTCTGCTGGATCGCAATAACGGTGCGCCGTTCGCGGTTCTGAAGGCCAAGTTCCGCAAGGTGACGGGGCGCGCCGAACTCGAGTATGACCTGACGCCCGATAATACGGTCTACGGCATGATTTCGAACGGCATTAAGCCGGGTGGCGCCAACCTCAACCCGGGCGCAGTTGACGTCCCTGAGGTATTCCAACCTGAACGGGTGGATGCTTTCGAGGTTGGATCCAAGAATGAATTCTTCGACAAGCGGCTGCGTCTCAACGTTTCTGCATTTTACAACATGGTTCACGAGTTCCAAGTGGATAGCGAAGATCCGATCCCGTTCCTGGGCGGCCTGACAAACGTCAAGGCGGCGCACGTCGACGGGATCGAGGCAGAGGGCACGGCGCTGCTGCCTTACAACCTGCGAGTAGATTCGAATGTCACAGTTCAGGGAAGCCAAGTCGACACGCATCAGCAGTTGCTGAATCCCTCAATCGCCGAGCAAATCGACATCGCAAATGGCGGTCCATTCAATAATCAGGACGTCAACCAGCGATTTGCCGCGTTCAGTTCCGCTGCCGGGGACGTTTATGGCCATGCCCTGCCGAAGGTTCCGCCATTCACGTTCAACGTGGGCCTTCAGCACAGTCTGTATTTTGAGGATGGCGGCAAGCTGACCTCAGGCATCCACTTCACCTACCGCAACCCCTACTATTTCCGTATCTACAACGATCCGGGCACGGACTTGGTGCCGCCGCAGCGCCAGATCGACCTGAACTTCACCTATGTCGCCCCCGGCGGCCACTGGCACGGCGATTTCATCGTCACCAACCTGACGGACAGCGCCTCAGTGAACTCGCGCTACTCGGACAATTTCGGCACGTTCATCACGGCGAACTATTATGTGCCGCCACGGCAGTTCATCGGCCGGATCGGATATAAGTTTTAAGGCAAGCATTTCTTTT
>CAZZYR010000142.1:0-6223 GCA_964658235.1 uncultured Acetobacteraceae bacterium
CGTGGTGAATCCTTTCTTGCTTTGGGCTGAGACGATGTGCGCGTAGCTCTCTACTGGACCCCCTGCCCTTCCGATCCGCTGCATGCGGCGGGGAGTGCTTGGCTGGGGCGGGATGCGGAGGTGGGGGTCGCGGTTCGGCAGCCGGCGGTGGAGGGGATCGCCGGCCTGACGGCGGCGGCGCGGGTGTATGGGTTTCATGCGACGCTCAGGCCGCCGATGCGGCTGGCGACGGGGTGGGAGGAGTTTTTGGGCGCGGCGTATCGCGTTGCGGCGGCGGTGGCGCCGTTCCGGATGCCGCGGCTGGTGGTGGACGAGATGGGCGGGTTTCTGGCGCTGCGGGAGGCGGAGGCCTGTCCGGCGCTGTGGGAGCTGGCGGATGCGTGCGTGGCGGGGACGGATGTGCACCGGCTGCGGGCGGGGGCGGCGGAGCTGGCGTCACGCAGGGCGGCGGGGCTGAGTGCCATGGAGGACGCGCTGCTGCTGCGCTGGGGGTATCCGTATGTGATGGAGGCGTGGCGGTTCCATGTGACGCTGTCCGGCCGGCTGGCGGGGGCGGAGATGGCGCGGGTGCGGGCGGCGGCGGCGCGGCATTTCACGGCGGCGCTGGCGGTGGAGCGGCGGGTGAGCGAGATCTCCGTGTGCACGCAGGCGGACGGGGGAGACTTCCTGGTGGCGGAGCGGGTGGCGCTTAAGGGCGGTATCTGAGGTCCCGGCTGTCCACGACGGCCATGCCGATGGGGGCCATGCTGATGCCGACGAGCTTGATGTGCTGCAGGGCGAAGGGGATGCCGATGATGGTGCAGCCCCAGAAGACGGCCGAGACCAGGTGGCCCAGCGCGAGCCAGATGCCGAGGGTGACGAACCACAGGATGTTGCCGACGAAGCCGAGGGGGCCGGTGCCGAGGTCCTCGCGGCCGGTGACGAGCCGGCGGTCGATGGCTTCGCGGCCGAAGGGGAGCAGGGTGAAGCTGGCGATGTTGAAGCAGGCGCGGGCCCAGGGCAGGCCGACGATGCTGATGGCGGCGACGGCGCCCGCCAGCGCCCAGAGGACGGCCATGATGAGGCCGCCGAAGATCATCCAGAGGAGGTTGAGGAGGAGCGTCATTCGGCGCGGCCGGTGTCCTGGTCCTGGTGACGGGATGCGGGGCGGCGAAGCAGGCGGATCGATACGACCATGACAAGGATGAGGGCAGCCAGCACGCCGAGTTCAAGCATGGAGGCGTGGAAGACGCGCTCGGCCATGTCCGAGAGGGTCTCCTCCTTGGTGGTTTCCGAGGATTTGAGCGTGATGATGAGGACTCGGCGGATGGTGGCGATGAGGCCGACGACGAGGAAGGGTTCGCTGGTGAGCACGCCGTCCCGCATGGAGGCGCGGACGGTGTGGAGGATTTCGACCAGCATGAGGACGAAGAGCAGCCGGTCTATGGTGAGGAAGATGGTGCGGGTGCTGGTCCAGTCCGAGAGGCCGCCGATGAGGGTGGCGGCGGCGCCGGCGAGGGCGATGAGGGCGGCGGCGGCGAGGAGGATGCCGAGCGCGATGTAGGCGCCGTGTTCGACGGCGAGGAAGGCGCCCGCGGCGCGGCGGACCCAGCGGTCTTGGGGTTCGGTGGACACGGGGGCGACTCCGGGGACGTGGAAGGGAAGGAAGCCGTTCTTTTTTGAAAAAAAGAACCAAAAAACTTTTATGACCGGCGGTGCGGACGCTGCCGTGGCGCATGGACAAAAGTTTTTTGCTTCTTTTTTTCAAAAAAGAAGAACTTCCTTCCTTAACAGAACTTTTCCCAATGACGGCTGTTCACACCCGAGTAGGTCGGGAGTGTGCACGATGCGGCGGTTGGCTCTGTTGGGATGCGTGTGTGTGGCGGCGCTGGCTGGCGGCGCGGCGCAAGCGGCGGATCCGGGCCTGATCGCGCACGGCAAATATCTGGCGACCGCGGGGGATTGCGAGGCGTGCCATACCGCGCCTGGCGGCAAGCCGTTTGCCGGCGGGCTGTATATGAACACGCCGTTCGGGCCGATCAGCACGCCGAACATCACGCCGGACAACGAGACCGGCATCGGCAAGATCACGGATGACCAGTTCTACCGGGTATTCCACGAGGGCATCGGGATGGAGGGCGAGCATCTGTATCCGGTGATGCCGTTCCCCTGGTATACCAAGGTGACGCGCGAGGACACGCTGGCGATCAAGGCGTATCTGTTTTCGCTGGCGCCGGAGCATGCGCCGCGCAAGCCGCTGAAGATCTCGTTTCCGTTCAACATCCGCGCGGCGCTGGTGGGCTGGGATTTGCTGTTCCTGAAGGACCAGACATTCAAGCCGGACCCGAATGCGTCGGCGGAGGTGAACCGCGGCGCGTATCTGGTGCAGGGGCTGGAGCATTGCGGGGAGTGTCACAATGCGAACAAGCTGGTGGGGGATTCGGGGTTCGCGGCGGGGCTGAGGGGCGGGCCGATCGACCAGTGGTATGCGCCGAACATCACGTCCGACAAGGACCAGGGGATTGGCAAGTTCAGCAACGAGCAGCTGTTCACGTATCTGAAGACGGGGACGGAGAAGGATATGGGCGTGGTGGTGGGGCCGATGGCGCAGACCATGCACGAGAGCCTGGGCAAGCTGACGGATAGCGACCTGCACGACATCGTTCTGTATTTGAAGTCCACGCCAGCGAAGCAGGGATTCAAGGACAGGCATCCGGCGCCTGGGCAGGAGCAGGTGGCGGCGAACGCGCAGTCCTATCTGAATTATTGCGCGTCCTGCCATGGGCAGAAGGGCGAGGGGCTGGACGGCGCGGTGCCGAAGCTGGCCGGCAATGGCGTGGTGGTGGCGCAGGGGCCGGAGACGATGATCCGCGTGGTGGTGGGCGGAATCAACGCGCAGGGGAGTTATTCGGCGATGCCGGCGATTGGCGCGCGGATGAGCGACCAGGAGGTGGCCGATGCCGTGAACTATGTGCGCTCCGCCTGGGGCAACGCGGCGCCGGCGCAGGCGGGGGCGGGGCTGGTGGGAGAGATACGCAAGGCGACGCCGAGTCTGCTGGCGTTCAATTTGCCTGACGGGTGCCCGAAGATTGCCGAGGGGGATACGGCGCGGGTGGTGGCGAGGCCGGAGGTGGCCAAGCTGCTGGCGGGCACGGATGAGGAGAATATCCTGGCGAACGCGGAGACGTTGATTACGAAGGTGCGTGCTGGCGCACCGAAGGCGCGCCAGGCGGATATCATCAACAGTCTGACGCTGGCGTATTGTCCGGTGGTGGCGGCTAAGGCTTCGTTGCCGACACAGGCGCAGAAGGCGGAGTTGCTGGATGAGTTCGCGGAGCGGGTTTATACGGAGTTGGCATCGAAGGGCGTGAATTAGGGGCGGGACCTTTGCTTTTTGATGCCAAACCGATCGATACAAAGAAATAACACAGAGATCACAGAGCGCACAAAGAACACAGAGAGGATACGCCGCTTCTCTGTGTCCTCCGTGTCCTCCGTGGCCTCTGTGTTAATTCTTTTTGGTTCAGAACCTCACGGCTTTTTAAGCATGTGTTCCACCAGGAATTTGGCCCAGCCATCATGCCGACCCGGGCAGATCCAAACGCACCTGCGCGCGACGGTTATTTACTGATTTCTTTGCTGCTGGAGTCTGGCGAGGAGGAAATCGCGGAAGACGGCGACGCGTTTGGAGTGGCGGAGTTCTTCCGGGTAGACGAAGTAGCAGTCCACCTTGGGGCGGGTGACTTCAGGAAGGATGCGGGTGAGGCCTTCCATTTCGGGGGTCATCCAGCCGGGAAGCGCGCCGATGCCGAGGCCGGCGCGGATCAGCTGGGCCATGCTGGAGAGGTTGTTGACGTCCAGCACGGGGCGGCGGGGGTGGCCCTGGCGGCGGCCGGCCTGCGCGAGCCAGTTAATGTCCGCGACGGGCGGGTGATAATCCCCGAACAGGATGAGCTTGTGGTTGTCCAGGTCCTCCGGTGTGGCGGGGATGCCCGCCCGGGCGAGGTATTCCGGGGAGGCGCAGACGTGCCACTCGATTTCGAACAGATGGCGCTGGATCAGGTCCGGCTGTTTGGGCGGGTGCATGCGGATGGCGACGTCCGCCTCCCGCATGGCGAGGTCCAGGTCACCGTCGTCCAGCAGGAGGCTGACGGTGACGTCCGGGTGCTGATCGATGAACTGGGCGAGGCGCGGGGCGAGCCAGGTGCTGCCGAAGCCGACGGTGGTGGTGATTTTCAGGCGGCCGGCGGCCTTGTCGCGGCTTTCGGTGAGCAGCGCCTCCGTCATCGCGAGTTTGGCGAACACCTCGCGGACGGTCTGGTTCAGGCTTTCGCCCTGTTCGGTGAGGATCAGGCCGCGGGCGTGGCGGTGGAAGAGCGGGACCTGGAGGGCTTCCTCCAGGGCCGAGATTTGCCGGCTGACCGCGGATTGGCTGAGGTTCAGCGTATCGCCCGCATGCGTGAAACTTCCCGCCTCGGCAACGGCGTGGAAGACACGCAGCTTGTCCCAATCCATGGTGAACCCCTGTTCGCTGCCCCCGGCTGTGTCAGGCGTTTTCCAACACGGAAGCGGGGGCGGCCTCTGTAAGCCACTTTTCAGCTTCCAATGCTGCCATGCAACCTGTTCCGGCGGCGGTGACGGCCTGGCGGAAGATTTTGTCCTGCACGTCACCGGCGGCGAAGACGCCTTCGACGTTGGTGCGGGTGCTGCCGGGGTGGGTGAGGACGTAGCCTTCGCCGTCCAGGTTGACGTGGTTCTTGAAGACGCCGGTGTTGGGCGTGTGGCCGATGGCGACGAAGACGCCGTCCACATCCAGGGTCGATTCGACGCCGGTTTCGCGGTGGCTCATGCGCAGGCCGGTGACGACGGGGGGCTGGCCGGCGCCGGTGATCTCCTCGACGACGTGATTCCAGACGACATCCACCTTGGGGTGTTCGAAGAGGCGGCGCTGGAGGATTTTTTCGGCGCGGAGCGAGTCGCGGCGGTGGATGAGGGTGACGCGGTCCGCGTGGTGGGTGAGGTAGAGGGCTTCCTCCACGGCGGTGTTGCCGCCGCCGATGACGGCGACGCGTTTGCCGCGGTAGAAAAAGCCGTCGCAGGTGGCGCAGGCGGAGACCCCGGCGCCCTGGTAGGTTTTTTCGCTGGGCAGGCCGAGCCAGCGGGCCTGGGCGCCGGTGGCGATGATGACGGAATCCGCGAGGTAGATGTCACCCGAGTCGCCGGTGCAGCGGAACGGGCGGCGGGAGAAATCGACGTCCATGATGAGGTCGTTGATGATGCGGGTGCCGACATGTTCGGCCTGTGCCTGCATCTGCTCCATCAGCCAGGGGCCTTGGATGGCGTCCGCGAAGCCGGGGTAATTTTCCACGTCCGTGGTGATCATGAGCTGGCCGCCTGGCTGGAGGCCGGCGACGAGGATGGGGGCGAGGCTGGCGCGGGCGGCGTAGATGGCGGCCGTGTAGCCGGCGGGGCCGGCGCCGATGACGAGGACTGACGTGCGGAATGTTTCGGGCATGGCGGCGGGGGCTCGGCCTTGGTTCGGGTGAATGGGCGATATCGGGGGTCTGGGGGCTGGGGGCAAGCGGGATGGCGAGGCGGGCTGCCACCGAGGGCACCGGGGGGGAGCGCGCGGCGTGATGCTCCGGATGAGGCGCGCCTTATCTTTTTGGTTGTTTCGGTGTGGTTGGTATTGGTTTTCAGGCCGGGCCGAAGGCAGAGACGGCCTCGCCCTGGGTGGGCTTTATGGTATGAGGTTTAGAACGATGTGCCGAGTTGATTGCCATGAAGCCCGATAGCGCCCCCTTGTCTGAGATCGATGCGATCGACCGGCGCATCATCGCCGAGCTGCAGGCCGATGGGCGGATGACGAATGTGGAGCTGGCGCGGCGGGCGGGGATCTCCGCGCCGCCATGTTTGCGGCGGGTGCGCAGGCTGGAGGAGGCGGGGATCATCCGCGGATATCACGCCGATACGGCACCGCAACTCCTGGGGTGGGAGGTGATGTTCTTCGTGATTGTGGGGTTGGAGAGCCAGAAGGATGCGGCTTTGGCCGCGTTCGAGGCGATGGTGGGGACGTGGCCGGAGGTGCGGGAATGCCACATGATCCGGGGCGGCGGGGATTTCCTGCTGCGGCTAGTGGCGCGTGACACGGCGCAGGAGAATCAGCTGACCCGGCGGCTGACCGAGGAGCTGCATGTGGCGCGTGTGCAGAGCCTGGCGAGGACGGTGGAGGTGCCGCGCTCTG
>CAZZYR010000143.1:0-6206 GCA_964658235.1 uncultured Acetobacteraceae bacterium
ATTGCAGGCCGTCGATGGCCAAAAGCAGGCTGTGGGTGCCGTCCTTTTCCACGACGATGTGACGGTCCAGATCCGTGCGCGGCTGCACATCCGGTTTCAGCGCGCGCTGCGCGGGATCAAGCAGGCGCGTGAGGTAATAGCCGCCGAGGCCAAGCCCCTGGATGAGATCATGCGCGGCGCGGCAGCCGGCGCAGCAGAAGGCTTGTCCGTGCGCGGGCAGGCCGCAATGGCGGCACATGCCCGCGGCCAAAGCGGGATGATCCGCGGTGGCACGGGCGTGGACGGTTGTGCCAGCCAGTTGGGTCATTGCACCACGATGCGCCGGGTGACGAGGGCGGTGTGATCACCGCTTTTGATCTGGCATTGCAAATCCCATTGGCCGGGCAAGGGCAGCGCGGCGGCGGCGATGAAATGCCCGGGTGTGGCTTCGTGGAAGGCAAGGGGAATCGGCTGGTTCGAACCGAGCGGGCGGACGGCGTGGACCTGGAGGACGGCGCCGGCCAATGGCGCGCCGGCGGGGCCGGACAGGTCCAGCGCGGCAATCCCGTGCGCAGCGGATGCGCGTTCCGTCCAGCCGAGCGCCGCCTGGCGCGCGTCCGCGTCCAGGACAGCGTTGTAGCGGTTGCTGGTGTCGAAATCATCCGAGCTGGCGGTGCCGGGGAAAGTTGCCACCGCAAGGGTGATGAAGCGCACGTTCACCGCCATGACGAGAAACATGATGGTGATCAAGATGCGCGGGAAGTATTTCCAGTTGAATTGCTTGTTGCGCTGTTGGACGAGTGCGGACGCCATGATCATTGTCCCTGGGCTGGTGAGAGAAAGAGCGCGGTGTAGTCGGCTTGTTCGCCGGTCTGGCTGTTTTGCAGGTGCAGCCGGAGTGGTTCCTGGCCGGCGGCGTCCGTGGCCATGCCCTGGACGACGAGGCGGAAAGTGCCGACGCTGCTTGCGGCCACGTGGAGCTGCACGGAGGGTGCAAGGGATGGGCTCTGTTCCGGGAGTTCCAGGCGGAACCGGGATGACTCCGGAATGGTGAGGCTGTAGTCCGCGGCGAGCTGGGTTTTGTTCGCCAGTTTCAGGGTGTAGGCGTTGCGAATGCCGCCGTCCTTGAGGCGGACGAACAGCGGCGCGCGATCGTGGATGGCGGAGAAGTTCGTGGTGCTGCGGGTTGCCAGGCCGGTGATGACGGCGCCCCCGCTGAGCAGCAGGGCTGCCGTGTAAATCAGCGTGCGCGGCCGGACTAGGCGCCATGTGTAAGGGCGGTTCGCGGCGCGCGCCTTCTGCCCAGCCAGCGTGTCCCAGCCGATCAGCCAGGGCGGCGTGCCCATCTTGTCCATGACGTGGTTGCAGGCATCCACGCAGAGGCCGCAATTGATGCATTCGAGCTGGTTGCCATCACGGATGTCTATGCCGGTGGGACACACGTGCACGCAGGCGAAACAGTCCACGCAGTCGCCGATCCGCGCGTCCGAATCGTGCCGGCGATGGCCGCGCGGCTCGCCGCGTGCCGCGTTGTAGCTGACGGTGAGGCTTTGCTCATCCAGCATGGCGGATTGGAAGCGCGGCCAGGGGCACATATAGGTGCAGACCTGTTCGCGCGCCCAGCCGGCGAGCAGATAGGTGGTGGCGGTGAACAATGCCGTCATGGCATAGACGTCAGGCGAGGCGCGCAAGGTCCAGAATTCGCCGACCACGACAGGCGCGTTGACGTAATACATGATCCACGCGCCGCCGGTCCAGAAGGCGATCCAGAACCACACCCAGTGCTTGGCGGCCTTGCGCCAGATCTTGTCGCGGGTCCACGGCCCGGCATCGCGCTTCATGCGGGTGTTGCGGTCGCCTTCGATCCAGCGTTCCACGGTCATGAACAAATCCGTCCAGACCGTTTGCGGGCAGGTGTAACCGCACCAGACGCGGCCGAACAGGCTGGTGACGAGGAAGAGCGCAATGGCGGCGAAGATCAGGGCGAAGGTGAGAAGATAGATATCCTGCGGCCACAGCACGACATTGAAGAAGTAGAAGCGTTCGTGCCAGAGATCGAGGAGAATGGCCTGGTCCGGCACGTCCGGGCCGCGGTTCCAGCGCAGCCACGGCAGCGTGTAATAGATGGCAAGGCAGACCACCATGATCGCGGATTTCGCTGAGCGCACCGGACCGTAGACGTCTTTGGTATAGACGTGCTTGCGGCTGGCGTAGAGCGGCGCAGGGACCGGTGTGGCTGGTTTGGGGACGGCGTTCATCGCCTTATTCGCCGCCGCCCAGGCTGTGGACGTAAAGGGCAACGCTCCTGATCGCGGCTGGATCAAGACGCGCGTTCCAGTTCGGCATCACGCCCTGGCGCGGGTGAGTCACCTGCGCCACGATGGCATCCCGCGTGCCGCCGTACAGATGGACATGCGAGGCCAGCGGCGGCGCGCCCATCTGGCGCACGCCTTCGCCCTTGTCGCCATGGCACATGGCACAGTTCTCGGTGAAGATCTTGCTGCCGGCGGAGACATCCGTGCCTGGGGGCGTGGTGCCCCACCAGGTCCCGACGAAGTCCGCCACCTGTTCGATCTGCTCGGGCTTGAGGATGTGATCCGTGCCGAAATTGGGCATCTGGCTTTGCCGCGCGTCCGCATCCGTGCTTCGGATGCCGTGGATGATCGTGGTCTGGATGTCCGCGAGCTTGCCGCCCCACAGCCAGACGTCGTCACCCAAGGCCGGATAGCCGATGCGTCCGGTGCCGTTCTGGCCGTGGCAGGGGGCGCAGTTGTTGGCGAAGGTGATGCGGCCGGATTGGAGGGCGGTTTCCATCAGCTTCGGGTCCGCGGCCACGGCTTCGATGGGCGTGGCAGCGATGGCGGCCATGGCGGGGCCATGACGCGCCTCCATCGCGTGCCAGTCCGCCATTGCGTGCTGCCGCGTGGAATAGCCGAGCATGCCGTGCCAGTAACCGGTGATGCCGGGCACGGAGGGGTAGAGCAGGCACATCACCGCCGCCCAGGCGATGCAGGCGTAGAGGACATACAGCCACCATTTCGGCAGCGGGTTGTTCAGCTCCCTGATGCCGTCCCACTCATGGCCGGTGGTGCCGGGTTCGCTCTGGTCTGGTTTGGTGTTTGGCATCTTGCAACCCTTCGGTCAGCTATCGTCGCGCATCGGGATCAGGCCGTGGCGTTCCTGGCTGGCGCGGCGCCCCGGCCAGTAGGTGGTGATGACGACAAGGCTGAAGACGATGACCATCATGATGATGGAATGCAGTTGCACCCAATGCAGGACGACCCATGCGAAGCTCATCGGCCTATCCTATTGCTTCAGCGACTCTTCGCTGGTGTCAGCGAAGTTCACCATTGTGCCGAGGACCTGCAGATACGCCACCAGCGCGTCCATTTCCGTGACGCCGGTGCCGTTGCCGGATGCCAGGATGGCCTTGGGATAGCGCTTGGCGAAGGCCACGGGGTCCGTTTGCGCGTTGGCCTGCGCCGCGAGATCCGCCGGCGCACTGGCAATTTGCGCATCGGTGTAAGGCACGCCGGCGGTGCGCAGGGCATGCATCTTGTCGCCGATGTCCGTGTAAAGCAGGGCGTTTTCTGCCAGGAAGGCGTAATGCGGCATCAGGCTTTCCGGGACCAGCGCCTGCGGGTTGGCCAGGTGCGCGTAATGCCAGTCGTTGGAATATTTGCCGCCCACGCGCGCCAAATCCGGGCCGATGCGCTTGGATCCCCACTGGAACGGGTGGTCATACATGCTCTCCGCGGCGAGCGAGTAATGGCCGTAGCGCTCCACTTCATCCTTCAGCGCGCGGATCATCTGGCTGTGGCAGACGTAGCAGCCTTCGCGGACGTAGATGTCACGCCCGGCCAGCTCCAGCGGGGAATAGGGCCGCACGCCGCGCACATGTTCCACGGTGGTCTCGATGGTGAAGGTGGGAACGATCTCCACGATGCCGCCGATGGAGACGGTGACGGCGGCCAGCACCAGCATGAGCCAGGCGTGGCGTTCGATGAAATCATGTCTGGCAAAAATTGACATCATTCCGCTCCGATCGGGGACAGGCCTGGCATCGTGTTATCCAGGGTGCGCGTGCGGGGACCGCGTATGGTCATGCCCAGATTGTAAGCCATAATCAGGGAGCCGAGCAGGAACATCAGGCCGCCGAGCATGCGGATGACGTAGAACGGATGCACCGCCATGACGCTTTCGATGAAGGAGTATTGCAGGAAGCCGTTGGCATCGTAGGCGCGCCACATCAGGCCTTCCTCGATCCCGGCCACCCACATGCTGCTGATGTAGAAGACGATGCCGAGCGTGGCGATCCAGTAATGCCAGGCGGCAAGACGGACGGAATAGAGTTCGCGGCGATCCCACAGCACGGGGACGAGATAGTACAGCGCGCCGAAGGTGATGAACGCGACCCAGCCCAAGCCACCGGAATGCACGTGGCCGATGCCCCAATCCGTGTAATGGCTGAGCGCGTTGACGGTGCGCACCGACATCACCGGGCCTTCGAACGTGGCCATGCCGTAGAAACCGACGGCGGTGACGGAGAAGCGCAGGCCGGGATCCGTGCGCAGTTTGTCCCACGCGCCGGACAGCGTCATCAGCCCGTTGATCATGCCGCCCCAGGACGGCATCCACAGCATGATGGAAAATGCCATGCCCAGCGTCTGCGCCCATTCCGGCAAGGCCGTGTAATGCAGGTGATGCGGCCCGGCCCAGATGTAGAGGAAGATCAGGGACCAGAAGTGGACGATGGAAAGCCTGTAGGAATAGACGGGGCGGTTCGCGGCTTTCGGGATGAAATAGTACATCATGCCGAGGAAGCCGGCGGTGAGGAAGAAGCCAACTGCGTTGTGGCCGTACCACCACTGGATCAGCGCGTTCTGCGTGCCGGAGTAGATGGTATATCCCTTCGCCTCGAACAGGCTGACGGGGATGGCGAGCGAGTTGATGATGTGCAGGATGGCGATGGTGAGGATGAAGGCGAGATAGAACCAGTTTGCCACATAGATGTGCGGCTCCTGGCGCTTCATCAGCGTGCCGATGAAGACCACGGCATAGAACACCCACACGATGGTGAGCCAGATGGCGAGATGCCACTCGGGTTCGGAGTATTCCTGGCCGCGCGAATAGCCCAGCACATAGCTGAGGGCGGCCTGCACGATGAAGAAGTTGTAGCCCCAAAATATGAAGTCCGCCACGGCGCGGCCGCCGAACAGGCGCGCGCGGCAGGTGCGTTGCACGACGTAGAGGGACGTGCCGAGCAGCGCGTTGCCGCCGAAGGCAAAGATGACGGCGGAGGTGTGCACCGGGCGGAGGCGTCCGAAATTCAGCCAGGGCAGGCCGAAATTCAGCGCCGGCCAGGCCAGTTCCGAGGCAATGTAGACGCCCACGAGGAAGCCGACCACGCCCCAGAAGATGGTGGCGATGGTGAACTTCTTCACCACATCGAAATTATAGTCCGGCACCACGGCCGCGCGCGCGGCGAGCTGAATTCCATCAGCCATGGTCAGGGACTTTCACGGGCGTGACGGCGTGCGCGAAAGCTTGGCGCATCAGATCCGCTATGAAGAGCACCGCGAACGCGGCGAGCGACCAGCCGAAGACATACATGCCGTCATCCCTGGCGCCGGCGGCGAGGACGATTCCGACGATGCTGAACACCGCCATCATCATGCCCATGGCCCATGTGCTCGCGTCCTGATCCATCTGCTGCTCCTCACGCGCCCCAGTGCGCCTCCTGGCGCGCCTTCTGCGGTCTCCTGGTGATTGCGCGCCCGCATCGGACGCCGCCTTGATCTGAATCAAAGAGCCAACAGCCGTTTCGCGGCACGGTGCCGGCATGGCGGATCTGCAGGCGCTGTTTTCGCTGTGTTTGCCTGGCGCCCATGGCGCGTGGCTGACGGGCACGAACCTGGCCGGCATGGGCCTGCTGGGCCTGGCAGGCAGCGCGGTGCATTGCGGCCCGATGTGCGGCCCGCTGGTGCTTGGACAGGCGGCAAGCCGCATGGCGTGCCTGTCCTGCGACCGGATGACGGAGCCGCGGCGCCTGTTGGCGGGATTGATGCCGCGCTATCACGCCGGCCGGATGCTGACCTATGCGGCACTTGGCGCCGGTGCGGGGCTGGCGGGCGGGGGCATGGCGGCGGCGCTGCAGCCGCTGCGGGCGGTGCTTCTGATAATGGCGGCGCTGGCGCTGCTGGCGTTTGCCTGGGGCGGCAAACTGG
>CAZZYR010000144.1:0-6201 GCA_964658235.1 uncultured Acetobacteraceae bacterium
TTGCTGGAGTTGCTGCCGGAGGGGCGGCGGGCGGCTTAAAGGAAGGCCTTTTTTTGAAAAAAAGAAGCAAAAAACATTTGTCAGTTCTTCGCGAACTCAATTGATAAAAGTTTTTTGGTTCTTTTTTTCAAAAAAGAACTGCTTTCTTGTCTTCTGCAAACCAGCGTGCCGCCATGGAGTTCGGATTTGAGCACACGGGAGCAAACGCCATGGCAGATTCTGAAGATTACGAGATTTCGGAATCGCCGAATGGACGATTTGAAGTGCGGCTCCTGGGTGGGTTGGCAGAGCCGCTGACATTCGCGACGCGGGCAGAAGCGGAAAATTGGGTGTTTGCGCAGGATGCGGGCGGGACCGATCCCAGGGTGCTGAAGCCGGGCGGCGGGCAGGGCGCGATTTAAAAGAGAGATTTAAAAAAGAAGGGGCGGTTCAGCGAACCGAGCAGGCTTCAGGCGGCTTTTGGTTCAATGGGGGACCCTACGGCACGCTGAAGGCGATCAAGGGCTGCCGCCAATGCCGCAGACGGCGGTGTGGCAGCCCTGATGGTTTGGAGGAGCGCAAGCGCGTCGGCTGGGCGCTTTTGGAGTTCCATGACTCGCGCTCGGGCGATGGCGAGTTTGTGGTCGTTTGGGAAACGTTGGGCGAATGACTCGCCGTGACGCGTGGCGTCCTCCAGCCGGCCGGCTTGGCGCAGCACCTGCAGATAGGCCGTTGCTGCCTGCACGAAGTCAGGATAGGCGGCATGGATGGCTTCAAGGCGCGCGAGGACCGTTGGCAGGCGCTGGTTCCGTCCCTTCGCAGGGCCGATGAAGGATGTGGCGGCTGTGAGCGCCAAGGCGGGCTTGTCCCCGGAGCGGGCGAGCAGCCGATCCCAATAGTCGGCGGCCTGGCCCCAATCGAGGCGGTTAGCGGCGTCGCGGGCGGCAATCAGAAGAAGCTCGCGGGACGCCGGAAATTGCGCGAGGCCGTCGCGCAGAAGAGCGGAAGTGAGGTCCGGCTGCTTCAGCTTGACGCTGAGGCGGGCGGCTCCCGCAAAGCCAGCGGCGTTCCCCGGCCTGAGCGCGCGCAGGCGGGTCCAGTAGGCGTAGGCAGCGTCGATATCGCCGGCCGATTCCGCGGCAAGGGCGGCTTCCTGCACAAGCGCGCTGGCATCCGGGCACGCATGGAGGCCCTGTTTGGCGAGGCTGATGGCCTCCTGTGGCTGGCCGAGTGCCTGCAGCGCTGCGACGGCGGCGGCATAGGCGAGGGGCGCGGCCGGCTGAATGGCCCGCAGTCCAGCCGACCAGGCGAGCGTGTTGGCGTGGTCCGCGGCACGGCTGGCCACGAGAATGGCTTGGCGGAGGAACCAGTCCTGCTTGTTGAGATCCGGGCCAAGAGGGCCGGTGGAGAGAGCGATGCAGGCGCTGTGCGCGTCGGCGTGGTCGCTGGCCGCGAGGAGGGATTTTACGAGCGCGCGGGCGAGGTCCATGTCCTGCGGGAAACGCGTGGCGGCAGGTCGGGCGATGGCATAGGCCGCCTGGCGATTGCCGCTGGCGCGGGCGGCGGCGGCGGCCCGCGCGTAGGGCCAGGGTTCGTTGGGGAAGGCGGTGGTGGCAGCGTTCGCAACGGCTTGGCGGGCGGCCAGCATGCGGGGTGTGCCCAGGCGGGTGAGAAGCGCCTGGACGGCTTGCTGCGTGTCCGGCTGTTCCTGGCTGATGGCGGTCCAGTCGTGCAGCGCTTCCGCGCGGGCGATGGGATCAAGCGGAGCGGCGTGGAGCGCCTGCGCAATGGGATCCGTCGGTGCGGCTTGATGCTGCTGCGGAAGCTCGGCGGGCTGTGGCGCTGCCACGGGGAAAATGGCGTGGAAGTTGGCCAGAGGGGCAGCGGGCGCTTTCCGGAACGGGCTCAGGAGGCGGGAGAAAAGTGACATGTGACACCAGAAGCAACACCCGCGTTATGCCACGCGCGCCTGCTCACCGTAATAGACCGGTGCCCGCCATGACTCCGCGACAGCATGTCAGGCGACGCGATCCAACGCGCGATAATACCAAGAACCCAGCACAGTCAGCGGAACCCGGAAGGTGTGGCCGCCCGGGAACGGAAGATACGGGAGGTTGGCGAAAGCGTTGAAGCGGGTGGAGTGGCCGGTGGCGGCTTCCGCGAGGAGGCGGCCGAGGAGGTGGGTGGTGGTGACGCCGTGGCCGCTGTCGCCGTGGCTGAAGAAGGTGGTGGGCGAGATCCTGCCCACGTGGGGGATGCGGGGGAGCGTGAGGGCGAAATTGCCGCTCCAGGCGAATTGGGTGCGGACGTCTGACAGGGACGGGAAGGTTTTGAGCATCAGGGGGCGGAGCTTGCCTTCGATGCTGGCGGGGTCGGCGCCGCCATAGACGGTGCCGCCGCCGTAGATCAGGCGGTGGTCCGGGGTGCGGCGGAAGTAATCCAGGAAGTAGTTGGCGTCCTCGATGCAGTAATTGGCGGGCAGCAGGGCTTCGAGGCGGGCGGGATCCATGGGTTCCGTGGCCATGACCTGGCTGGAGACAGGCATGATCTTGGTGCCGATCTCCGTGTGGAGGAGCGGGCTGAGATAGGCGTTGCCGCAGACCAGGATGTGCTTGGCGTCCACCCTGCCCTGCGCCGTGGTGACGCTGGGAGTGGGGCCGGTGTCCACGTCAGTGACGCGGCTATGTTCGTGGATGCGGCCGCCGAGGGATTCCAGTGCGGCGGCCTGGCCGAGGACGAGGTTGAGCGGATGGACGTGGCCGCCGAGCGGGTCATAGAGGCCGCCGACATAGCGGTCCGAGGCGACGATGTTCGCAAGGCCCGCGCGGTCGATCAGCTGCATGGCGGTGTGGCCGTGGCTGGCCCAGACGTGGCGCGCATGGTCCAGGCTGCGGATCTGGCGGTGGGTGAAGGCGGTGATGACATTGCCTGGGGTGAGCGCGCAGTCGATGGCGTATTTGGCGGTGCGGTCGCGGATGATCTGGCCGCCTTCCAGCGCCATGGCGCCGAGGTCCTCGGCGGCCTGGGCGCCGTAGCGGCGGGCGATGACGTCCAGCTCCCGCGAGTAGCCGTTGAGCATCTGGCCGCCGTTGCGGCCCGACGCGCCCCAGCCGACCTGGGCGGCTTCCAGGACGATGACGGATGCGCCGCGTTCGGCGAGTTCGAGGGCGGCTGAGATGCCAGTGAAGCCGGCACCGATGATGGCGACGTCCGCGCGGTGCGTGCCCTGGAGCGGGGGGCGGTCCGGGGCGGGATTGGCGGTGGCGGCATAGTAGCTGGGGGCGTGCGGGGTCATGGGGCAAGTATAGCGCGATTGGGTGGAGCGGTTAGGGAAAGGGAGGCAGACTTTCTGAAAAAAACTGCATTCTTCCTCATCCGACCAGGGCACCGCGGTTTCGCCGGCGGCGTGTGTTTTAGGGTGGGAAATGCGTCGGGGGATGAGACGCAATTAAACATTTAGTAAATCCGCTTCGGCATTCTGGCTGCTGCGCGCAGCGGGAGTGACGACATGAATGGCTGGCGAAATGTTCGGGCGGGACTGGTGGTGGTGCTCGTAGCGCTGCCGTTCTGCGCGGGAGTGACGGCCGCGTGCGGGGTGGGATTCGAGCGCGGGCTGCTGACCGCTGTGGTGGGGGGGCTGGTGGTGGGAAGCCTGGGCGGCGCGCGGCTGCAGATCAGCGGCCCGGCGGTTAGCATGGGCGTGGTGCTGGCCGCGCTGGTGGCACGGCATGGCGTGGCGGCGCTGGGCCCCACGGTATTCATAGCCGGAATATTCCAACTGCTGGCGGCCGGACTGCGGCTGGGCGGCCTGGCTGGGATGCTGCCGCGGGCGGTGTTGACCGGCGCGGTTTGCGCGGCTGGGCTGATCCAGGCGGCGGCGCAGGCGCATGGCGCGATAGGCGCGGCGAGCCACGGCGGTTTCGTTGACAACCTGATGGATCTGCCTGCGGCGTTAGCGGCGCCGCATCCCGGCGCGGTGCTTGTCGCCGGGGTGTGCCTGGCGATGGCGCTGTTTTGGGACCGCGCCGCGCCCCGCGCGTTGCGGGAGGTGCCGGGGGCGGTGGCGGCTGTTGCGGCGGCGCTGGTGGCGGACTGGCTGGCGGCGAAGATCTGGCCGGGCGGCGTGGCGCATCTGCCGGCCCCCGGCACGCTTCCGGTTGCAGATGCGCGTGTCTACGTCGCTATGCTGGGCGATCCGGCGCTCTGGGCGATGGGAACGCTGCTTGGCGCGATGGGCATGGCCGAGTCTTTGGCTTCGGCGGAGGCGACAGCGCTGACCAGCGAAGCAGCGGGTCGGCTGCGGCCGCACCGGGAACTGTTCGCGCAGGGCGTTGGCAATATCGTGTGCGGCCTGATGGGCGCGCTGCCGCTGGCCGGCGCCATTCCGCGCAGCGCGGCGAACGCGCGCGCTGGCGCCACGGGTCCGGCGTCCAACCTGCTGCACGCGGCCGCGATCGGGCTCATGCTCGCGGCGGCCCCATGGGTCTTGCCGAACATCCCGGTGCCGGCACTGGCGGCACTTCTGATGCTGGGAGGCTGGCGATTGGCATTCGAACGAAGCGCGCTGACGGCGGAGGTTCTGGGTGCGGAGGCGCTGGGACTATTCATGGTCACGCTGGCGGTGGGGCTTGCCGTGGATGTGCCGGCGGGCATTGCAGCGGGCGGTGGCTGCGCGACCCTGATGGCGGCAGGACGGCAGGCCTTGGCGCAATTTCCCCTCCGTTCGGCCGCAGACGCGAAGCAAACAGCTTTTGCGGATCGGGATGCGGTGGCGGAAGTCTCGTTTGGGTAGCGGTTTCAGCTTGGTGTTTTGAGGACGTCCCAACTAAGGAAAATGATGTTCCGATCCCGATCGGATTTGGAGTTACGGGGATAGCTTGAAGACGATGCCGTTTCCGGAGGCGCCGCCATAGGTGGTGGCGCCGTACAGGACGACGCCGCCGGATATGAGGGCGGTGGGCGAGTAGTCGCTTTCCGGGCCGAACGCGTGGATGGTCATTTCGATGAAGCTGACACGGCTGAATTGGAACACCGTGCCGTTGCTGGTGGTGAAATTCCCTGGCGTGACACCGAAGACCTTGCTGCCAAGCCGCGTGAGGCCGGCGGCGGGAAACTGGTCCCGTCCGCCTGCGAAGCTGTGCAGCACGGTGGTGATGCCGGAAGGCAGGGCGATCCTAAACATCGTGCCGAGCCCGTAATCACCGCCGGAGGTGGTGCTGCCGATCAGATTGCCGTCGCTGAGGGTGAGGCCGACGGCGGGATAAAAGCCGTCCGTACCGTTGCCGTTGCTGACACCCAGCGTGTAAGCAACGCTTTCGGTGCCGGTGGCCGCATCAATCTTGAAGATCATGCCGTGCTGGGCCAGGCCGCCATAGGTGGCCGCGCCGTAGAAGGCGCCGCCGGTATAGACCAGGTCCCCCGATGGCTGGCGACCATCGGGATTGCCGAAGCTGTGGATGACCGTGACCGCGCCGGTCTTGGCATTCATCTTGTAGAATGTGCCGGTGTTGGTGGCGCCGCCCGCGTGAGTGGTGCCGTAGGCTGCGCCGCCATGGAACAACAGCGCGCTGGCGGGCGCGGCGCCGTCCGCGCCATTGAAGTTGTGCAGGGTGGTGAAGGTTCCGCTGGCGATATAAAAACGGAAGGCGGTGCCCAGATCGTTCGCGCCGCCGTTTCCCGCCAGTAGCAGTATTTGTGACGGTGGTGAATACCGCACGTTCCCGGAAGAAACGACCGCGCGAGATGAGGCTCGGGATGCTTTTTGGAGAGGGGTGGAACGTTTCTCCCTGGTCTGAAGTATGCTGGGCAGTGTTTTTCTAGCTGCACGCGTGGTGGGATGCCAAAGCGCATCCCACCCTTACCCATAAGGTCTTAGGCAGCGCGCTTGTTGACGCCGGTGGTGGCGATGCGGCTGAGCTTTTCGTCGGCGGATTTTTCCTCCTGTAGTGTCGCCTGGAGGAGACCGACAACGTCGTTGTGGCCGAGCTGAGTTGCGAAGGCGATGAGGGTGCCGTAGCGGGTCATTTCGTAATGCTCAACGGCTTGCGCGGCGGAGAGCATGGCGGCGTCGCGGACGTGAGCGTCGTCGCAATCGGAGATGATCTCTTTTGCTTCAGACAGGATGCCGTCCATCGCGGCGCAGGTGACGGCCTTGGGCGATTGACCGAGTTTCTGGAAGACCTGTTCAAGGCGTTTGATCTGCCCCTGGGTTTCCGTGAGGTG
>CAZZYR010000145.1:0-6187 GCA_964658235.1 uncultured Acetobacteraceae bacterium
ATGGCGTCCTGTTCGGCTATGGCGCTTTCGGGTTCAGCTATCACCCGTCGGTCTTCAGTGCCCTCAGCCTGGCCATCACGCACTACGTGCTGACTCTGCTGGGCGTTTACGTGCTGGCGCTGATCGTCGCGAACCTCGCGCCCACCTTCGGCGGCGTGAAGGACACGGTCCAAGCGCTCAAGCTTGTGGCCTATGCCTCCACGGCCAGTTGGGTGGCGGGAATTTTCAGTCTTATCCCCGGCCTGGGCATTCTAGGCCTGCTCGGCCTCTACAGTTTCTACCTGTTCTATACCGGGCTGCCCGTGGTGATGCGCTCTCCACCCGCCAAGGCGATGCCATACACCGCGGTGGTCGTCATCGTCGCCATCGTGCTCGCGCTTGTCGTCTCGCCCCTATCCGCCGCGCTGATGGGCGGCCCGGCAGTGTCCGGGCGGTTCAGTGGCCTGGGGGCCGGCAGCCTCGGCGCCGGAACGCTGTCGCTGCCGGGCGGCAACACGGTCGGCCTGGACAAGCTGCAGCAAGCGGCACACGCCATGCAGGACGCCACCCAGCGTGCCGAAAATGGCGACAGCCACGCGGCCAGGGTGTCCAGCGCGGCGTTGAAGACGTTCCTGCCGGACAGCCTGCCCGGCGGACTCGCCCGCACGGAAACCAGCTCCGCCGGCGGCCAGATCGCCGGCTTCGGCGGCGGCGTGGCGGAAGCGAAATACGCGGCCGGCGGTCAAACCGTCACGCTGACGGTATCCGATCTCGGCCCCGTGGGCGCACTCGCCAGCCTCGGCGGCGCCCTCGGTGTCAGCGGCGACGAGGAGACCGCCACATCCTACTCGCGCGTCACCCAGGAAGATGGGCGCACGGTGGCCGAAGCCTATGATCGCGGCAACCGCACCGGCAGCTACGGCATGGTGATCGCAAGCCGCTTCCTGGTGAAGGCCGAGGGTACGGGTGTGCCGATGGACGCGCTGCGCGCCGTCGTGCGCAATGTGGATCTGGCACAGCTGACGGCGATGGCGAAGTAAGGTGACGGAAGCAGTCCTTTTTTGAAAAAAAGGACCAAAAAACTTTTGTTAGTGGAGTCCGCGATAGCACTGACAAAAGTTTTTTGCTTCTTTTTTGCAAAAAAGAAGGCCTTGCCTTGATCCCTCTCCGACTCTTCGTCCTCGGATCACCCCGATCCGGCACCTCCATCACCTACATGGCCATGCGCCACGTGCTGCGCCTGCAGGGCCACGGCGAAAGCCACGTCATGCCGCTCTTCCTGCGGCTCAAAACCCAATTTGCCCTTTACACAAAAAACATGAGCCAGATCACCGGCAACCTGGCGGGCAGCCTGGAGGCCGGCGAATTCGATCAGGCGATCTACGCCTATCTCCGCGCCTTCTACGCACGCATCTATGGACCTGACGGCAGCTTCGTGGACAAAACCCCTGGCGCGGAAGCCATCCGCGCCTGCGACATCATCTTCGATCTGTTCCCGGATGCGCGCGTCCTGCTGCTGCGCCGCACCGGCATCGAAGTGATCCCGTCCTATCGCCTCAAGTTCGGCGCATCCTTCGAAGATGCGTGCCGTTCCTGGGTGCAGGTGGCGGATGCCATGGCGCATCCGCGGATGTGGCGGCCCGAAGTGCTGGCGGTCGATCAGTTCGATCTGACAAACAATGCCGCGGACGCCGCCAGCCGGATAGCCGCGCATCTGCAACGTCCTGACCGCTCGGCCGATCTGGCCGCCTATTTCGTAAAGCACCGGTTTGAGCAGCAATCGACGCATGACTGGAGCAGGCGCCAGCTCTTGGACGATACCGATTGGAGCGAGGCGGACAAGGCAATGTTCAGGCGTATCTGCGGCAAATCGATGGCCGCGTTGGGCTATGAGATGTAGCCTTGCGCGCCTTGGCCGGCCGGCCGTCAGACCAATTCGCGTACCCTCTTGCCCATGGCTGCGTCCAGCAGGCACTGGGGCAGCGCCTTGCCTTCCGGGGAGCCGCCACGGATAGGGCCAGGATCCTGCGGTTCCGGCGGTTCCGGCCGCCAGTCCGGGCCGGACGGGCCCCTGTTGGTGGCGAACAAGTCATAAATCGCTGCCGCCAACGGTACCCCGAAGGTGAGACAACCGCTCAGCAGGATCTGTGTGGCAGGAGCCATCGGTGTTCCCCGAAACCCAATTTGAGCCTGATACCCTTGTATCCCACGTAGACCGCCACGGCGCCAGCGGCTGCACCAGCTTGCCCCCGACCCAGGCACGATGGAAGTCAAAAGTTAAGAACGGTTTCAAGCCATATCGGCTCCACGGCAACCCTGATAGGCACCTTCACGTTAAGCGACGGTCTTTCAAACAGTTTTGGAGTTTTCGATACATGATGCGCGCCATCTGCACTCTCGTGCTTCTGAGCCTCGCCATCCCGCTGACCGGCTGCGTCGTTGCCGGACCCGGCCGTCCCGGCTGGTGCTACTACCACCCCTACCGCTGCCGGTAATTTGGTCGGAACGCGGATATAAAAATGGCGCCGGGAGATTTCTCCCGGCGCCATCGGTCAAAGAGGCGACCGCTCTCTAGCAAAGTTACTTGGCGTGCGCGGTGCTCTTCCCGTGCGCCTTGGTCGTGGATTCGTGCGCCTTGGTCGAATGGGCATGCGCTTCTGTCGCATGTGTGGCGCCGGCCTTATGGTCACCCTTATCGTGATGCTCGGCCGCGGTGCGGTGAGACTTGGCAGCCTGCTCGTGATGCTCGGCTGCCTCGTGGTGGCTCGTCTTTGGCATGTGTGGCTTCCTTTTATGTGGCGTGCGCTTCTGCGGCGCACGACGTCACAACACATGAAAACGCCGCCGGTTGCCGTTGAGGCGGCTCCCGGCGGCGTGCAATTGTAGTCGCCGCATACTGCCCGGCGGCTACTCCGGGTGCATTAATCGAGCGCGCCAAGTTCGCGGCGCAGACCGCTCGCGGCGGGATTGCTCACGCTGTGGCGCAGCACGATGTCACTGGTGGACACGGGCCGGCCGTAGAAGCTGGCATCCGCATTGTGGCGCGGCTCAATCAGGGATCCATCCAGGGTGAGGCCGGCATACGCGCCCGAGGAGGACGCCCAGGCAACGATGTCCGCGCCGCCATTGGCCGTGGTCGCACCCTGCACGTTGGAGCCCAGCGTCACCACGGAAATGCCAGCGTTGGCGCCCACCTTGAAGCGGTCACGCATCACGGCTTCCAGCGCGCGCTCGGAACGGATGAACAGGATCATCTCGCTCTCCTGCGCGCCAATCTGCAGGCCAAAGGTAGCGGACCCGATCGTGTAAAACGCCGGGTTGCTCCAGCCGTGCGAACCACGCACCAGCAGCAGCGCGGTGCCGCCCTCGCCGCCGAAGAAGAAGCCGGCCTTGAAGATGCGCGGGGCGATCATCACGGCGCGCGCGGTACGCAGCAGATCGCGCGCATTGCCGAATTCCTTGTCGCGCCGCAGGTCCTGCAGGGTGCCCAGCGCGTGGTCCACGGCGGCCTGCTCATCCGGGCCAGCTAGCGCGGGGGTGGGGGTAAACACCGGGGCCGCCAGCAGCGCGCCGGCAAGGATGGTGGAAACGGCACCCCATTTCTTGAAACGGTTCATGTTCGATCGTCCTTCTATGGCACCGCCGCCGGCCACCGGCCGCCGGTGAATGCCCGGTTGATGCATCGCTCAACCGTGAGGACAGCCAATCGTTCCCGAGGCCGTGTTAAATTCAAGACAGCTCTGCGTGGAGCAGGACGCCAACCAGCGCGCGCAAAGCTGCGGTCAGCGGCGCGGCGCGCTCCGAATCAAAGGGATTCGGGTGAGCCTCATTCATATAGGTGGTCTGCGCCAGCTCAAGCTGGATGGCGTCCACGCCATCCGCGGGCCGCCCATAAAACCGGGTGATGTGGCCGCCGCGGAAGCGGCCGTCCAGAACTTGGCTGAAGCCGTGCGCCGCAGTGGCGTCCATGGCGAGGGCCGCCAACGCGGGGTCGGTGGAGGCGCCGCTGTTTGTGCCGAAGTTCAGGTCCGGCAAGCGGCCGGGGAAAAGCCGCGGGATGGTGGCGCGGATCGAATGTGCATCCAGCAGCCGTGCGCGGCCATGCAGCGCGCGGACGCGGTCCAGTTCGGCGGCCAGCGCGTGATGGTAGGGGTTCCAATAGCCGGCCACGCGGCGTGCGATTTCCGTCGCATCCGGTCCGGGCCCATCATACAGGGGTGCGCCGTCGAAGCTCTCCGTGGGACATACGGTGGTTTCCGCCTGTCCGGGATACAGCGCGCCGCCCGCCGGGTTGCGGTTCAGGTCCACCACGGTGCGGGACTGCGTGGCTGCCAGCACCGTGGCACCTTCCGCCGCGGCAAACGCATACAGCCTGTCCACATGCCAGTCTGTGTCCACCACGTCCCGGCCGAGCGCATTGAGCTGGCCGGCGATATCCTCCGGCAAGCCAGTCCCGGCATGGGGAATGGAAATCACCAAGCGGCCCTGGCCGCGATGCAGCGTGAAAACCGGGTCCGTCACAGCGCCACGCCCGGAGCCGCAAACGCGCCTTCCTCCACCAAAGCGGTCGCCGCCTCGATGTCCGGCGCAAAGAAGCGGTCCTCCGCATAGGGCGGCACCTTCGCCCGCAGCGTGGCGATCGCTGCTTCCAGCGGCGGTGACGTGCGGCAGGGCGCGTGGAAACCGATCCCCTGCGCCGCCGCCAGCAGCTCTATCCCCACAATGGCCGCCGTATTGGCGCACATCTCGTGCAGACGGCGCGCCGCGAAGGTCGCCATGCTCACATGGTCCTCCTGGTTGGCGGACGTCGGCAGGCTGTCCACGCTGGCGGGATGCGCCAGCGACTTGTTCTCGCTGGCCAGCGCCGCGGCCGTCACCTGGGCGATCATGAAGCCGGAATTGATCCCTGGATCGGTCACCAGGAAAGCGGGCAGGCGGGACATGGCCGGATCCGTCAGCAGCGCCAGCCGGCGTTCGGACAGCGCGCCGATCTCCGCGATGGCCAGCGCCATGATGTCCGCCGCGATCGCCACCGGTTCCGCATGGAAATTGCCACCGGACAGCACGTCGCCCTCCGCGGCGAACACCAGCGGGTTGTCGCTGGCCGCGTTCGCCTCAATCTCCAGCACCGAAGCGGCGTGGCGCAGCGTGTCCAGGCAGGCGCCCATCACCTGCGGCTGGCAGCGCAGGCTGTATGGGTCCTGCACCCGGCCGCAATCCAGATGCGAATTGCGGATATCGCTCCCCGCCAGCAGCGCGCGATAAGCGGCGGCGGCGGCAATCTGCCCGGGCTGGCCGCGCGCCGCGTGAATACGCGCATCGAACGGCGTATCGCTGCCCTTGGCCGCGTCCACGGACAGGCTGCCCGCCACGACGGCCGCCCCAAAGATGCGCTCCGCCCGGAACAGCGCCGCCAGTGCCAGCGCCGTGGAGGCCTGCGTCCCATTGAGCAGCGCCAGCCCCTCCTTCGGTCCAAGAACCAGAGGCACCAGCCCGGCCCGCGCCAGCGCATCCGCCGCCGCCATGCGCTGGCCGCCCATATGCGCATCCCCCACGCCGATCAGCGCCGCGGACATATGCGCCAGCGGTGCCAGGTCACCCGACGCGCCGACCGATCCCTTGGCCGGGATGCACGGCAGTATATCAGCGCGCAGGCACGCCAGGATCTGCTCGATCACCACCGGCCGGACACCCGAAAAGCCCCGCGCCAGGCTGACAACCTTCAACGCCATCAGCAGCCGCACGATCGGCGCCGGCAGCTGATCCCCCACCCCGGCGGCGTGGGACAACACCAGCCGCCGTTGCAGCTCGGCCAGCTTCTCACCCGGAATCGAGGTCTGCGCCAGCAACCCAAAGCCGGTGTTGACACCGTATGTGGTGCGCCCTGACTCCACGATGCCCGCAACCGTTGCCGCGGAGGCCTCGATCCCCGCCAGGCAGCCGGGATCCAGCACAACGTCTTCCCCAGCCGCCAGCCGGCGAAGATCCGCCAGCGTCAGGCGGCCGCCGATCGAGATGGTCATGGCGCGCGGCCGATCATCGGCAGATTGAGATTATGCGCGCGTGCACAGTCGATGGCGTCCTGGTAGCCCGCATCCGCGTGGCGCATCACGCCGGTGGCCGGATCGTTCCACAGCACGCGCGCCAGCCGACGGTCCGCATCCTCCGTCCCGTCGCACAGGATCACCATGCCGCTATGCTGGGAAAA